>NZ_JBTUJH010000039.1:0-60343 GCF_058343375.1 Alterinioella sp. | reverse complement strand
GGCTGGCAGGACGTGGTGCTGCTGGAACGCAAGCAACTGACCTGTGGCACCACATGGCATGCGGCCGGGCTGATCGGGCAATTGCGCGGCAGCCAGAATGCCACGAGATTGGCGAAATATTCGGTCGATCTCTATGTCAGGTTGGAGGCGGAGACCGGCATTGCCACCGGGATGCGGCAAAACGGGTCGATCACGGTGGCGCTGAGCGACCACCGCCACGAGGAGATCCTGCGTCAGGCGACGCTGGCGCGCGCCTTTGATGTCGAGGTGGCGGAAGTGTCACCCGATGAGGTCAAGGCGATGTATCCCCATCTGAACATCGCGGATGTGGTCGGCGCGGTGCATCTGCCGGGCGATGGGCAATGCGACCCGGCCAATATCACCATGGCGCTGGCCAGGGGCGCGCGGATGCGCGGCGCGCAGATCATCGAGGGGGTGAAGGTCACCTCTGTCACTGATGACGGCGCAAAGGTGACTGGCGTTGATTGGAACCGGAACGGCGAAGCGGGCCATATCGCCGCCGATGTGGTGATCAATTGCGGCGGCATGTGGGGGCGGGATCTGGCCGCGCAATCGGGCGTCACCCTGCCGTTGCACGCCTGCGAACATTTCTATCTGCTGACCGAGCCGGTTGCGGATCTCAAGCAAATGCCGGTGCTGCGGGTGCCCGATGAATGCGCCTATTACAAGGAAGACGCCGGCAAGATGATGCTGGGCGCGTTCGAGCCGCGCGCCAAGCCCTGGGGCATGAACGGCATCCCGGAAGATTTCGAATTTGACAGCCTGCCCGAGGATTTCGACCATTTCGAGCCGATCCTCGAGATGGCGATGAACCGGATGCCCCTGTTCGAAACGGCGGGCATTCACACGTTTTTCAACGGGCCGGAAAGTTTCACCCCGGATGACCGCTATTATCTGGGCGAAGCGCCGGAGCTGCGCGGCTATTGGGTGGCGGCGGGGTATAATTCGATCGGGATAGTGTCCTCGGGCGGGGCCGGCATGGCGCTGGCGCAATGGATCGAGGATGGCGCGCCGCCGTTCGATTTGTGGGAATCCGATATTCGCCGGGCGCAGCCGTTCCAGCGCAACCGGAAATATCTGCAGACCCGGGTCAGCGAGACTTTGGGCCTGCTCTATGCCGATCATTACCCCTATCGCCAGTTTGAAACCGCGCGCGGCATTCGCCGGTCGCCGATCCATGAGCACCTGAAGGCGCGCGGGGCGGTGTTTGGCGAAATGGCCGGTTGGGAACGCGCCAACTGGTTCGCATTCGAGGGCCAGGAACGCGAATATCGCTATGACTGGAAGGGGCAGAACTGGTTTGCCAATCATGCCGCCGAACATCTGGCCGTGCGCCAGGGTGTTGGCCTGTTCGACATGACCTCATTCGGCAAGATCCGGGTCGAGGGGCCGGGCGCGCTGGCGTTTTTGCAACGGCTCTGCGCGGGTCAGATGGATGTGGCGCCGGGCCGGATTGTCTATACCCAGATGCTGAACGCGCGCGGCGGCATCGAATGCGATCTGACCGTGACCCGGCTGAGCGAAACTCTGTTTTATCTGGTGGTGCCGGGGGCGACGCTGCAACGCGATCTGAACTGGTTGCGGCGCAATCTGGGTGATGAATTTGCGGTCATCACCGATGTGACGGCGGCCGAGGCGGTGCTCTGCGTGATGGGGCCGAAAGCGCGCGATCTGATGGTGGCGGTTAGCCCGAATGATTTTTCCAACGCCGCGCATCCCTTTGGATTTGCGCGCGAGATCGAGATCGGCATGGGGCTGGCCCGGGCCCATCGCGTGACCTATGTGGGCGAGCTGGGTTGGGAGATTTATGTGGCGACCGATCAGGCAGCCCATGTGTTCGAGGCGCTGGAAGTGGCGGGCGCGGATCTGGGGCTGAAGCTGTGCGGGATGCATAGTCTGGACAGTTGCCGGATCGAAAAGGGCTTTCGCCATTTCGGCCATGACATCAGTGATGAGGATCATGTGCTGGAGGCGGGGCTTGGCTTTGCCATCAAACCCGACAAGGGCGATTTCATCGGGCGTGACGCGGTGTTGGCCAAACGCGCCGAAGGGCTGGCCCGGCGGCTGGTGCAGTTTCGGCTGCAAGACCCCGAGCCGATGCTGTTCCACAACGAGGCGCTGATCCGGGATGGCAAGATGGTGGGCTATCTGACCTCGGGCAATTACGGGCATTTCCTGGGGGCTGCGGTGGGGCTTGGCTATGTGCCCTGCCCGGGCGAAAGCGCGGCCGAGCTGCTGTCCTCCAGCTATGAGATTGAAATCGCGGGCAAACGTCACCGTGCGGTGGCGAGCCTCAAACCCATGTATGACCCGAAATCCGAAAGGATAAGGATATGAGCGTTGATGCAGCCCCCGCCGCCGCCCGTGGTCGGCGCGCCGGTGGCCGGGCCGCCCGCAAGGCCCTGCGGTCGGCACCTTTGGCGGAAAATCTGCGCCCGGTGCGCGCCGGGCTGACCGGTGGCACATTCAAGCCGCTGAGCGAGGCCGAAGTGCTGCGCATCCACGCGGCCGCGTTGCAGGCGCTGGAGGAGATCGGGCTGAGCCAGGCCCCGCCTTCAGGCGTTGCAGCCATGGTGGCGGCGGGGGCCGTTCAGGGCGATGACGGGCGGCTGCGGTTTCCGCGCGCTTTGGTCGAGGATATGCTGGCCAGGGCGGCGCGTGGCATCACGCTGCATGGGCGCGATCCGAAACATGATCTGGAGCTGAGCGGTGCCCGGGTGCATTTCGGCACTGCCGGTGCCGCGGTCCATATGGTGGACCTGGAAAACGACGAATACCGGGAAACGACCACCGCCGATCTCTATGCCGCGGCCCGGATCGTGCAGCATCTGGACAATGTGCATTTCTTTCAGCGCCCGATGGTCTGCCGCGATATCGTTGATAATTTTGATATGGATATCAATACGATATTTGCCTCCTGCGCGGGCACGACCAAACATATCGGCACCTCGTTTTCCGACCCGTCACATGTGGCGGGCTGTTTTGATCTGCTGCATATGATTGCCGGTGGCGAGGCCGCGTGGCGGGCGCGGCCTTTCATGTCGAACAGCAATTGCTTTGTCGTGCCGCCGATGAAATTCGCCGAGGAAAGCTGTCTGGTGATGGAGGATTGCATCCATCGCGGCATGCCGGTGTTGCTGTTGTCGGCCGGGCAGGCCGGGGCCACGGCACCCGCGCCGGTGGCCGGCGCGATCGTGCAGGCGGTGGCGGAATGTCTGGCCGGTGTGGTCTATGTCAATGCCATCAGACCGGGCCATCCGGCGGTGTTCGGCACCTGGCCCTTTGTCAGCGATCTGCGCACCGGTGCGATGTCGGGCGGGTCTGCCGAACAGGCGCTGCTGACGGCGGGTTGTGCCCAGATGCATCATTTCTATGGATTGCCGGGGGGCGCTGCGGCGGGGATTTCCGACAGCAAGCTGCCCGATATGCAGGCCGGGTGGGAACAGGGGATCACCAATGTGATGGCGGGGCTGGCGGGGCTGAACATGGTTTACGAATCGGTTGGCATGCATGCCTCGCTGCTGGGCTATTGTCTGGAAAGCCTGGTGCTGGGCGATGATATTCTGGGTCAGGTTCTGCGCTGCGTGCGCGGCATTGATGTGACCGAGGACAGCGTGTCGATCGAGGTGATGCGGTCGGTCTGTCTGGAGGGGCCGGGGCATTATCTGGGATCGGAACAGACGCTTGCCCTGATGCAGACGGAATATATCTATCCCGCGATCGGCAACCGGATGAGCCCGAAGGAATGGGGCGAGGCGGGCAAACCCAGGCTGCTGGATGGCGCCACGGCCCGCAAGAATGCGATTCTGGAAAAGGCCGGCAGCACCTTGGCACCGGATCTGGATCGGGCCATTCGGGCGAAGTTCAATATCGTGATCTGAGCGGCGGGCCCATGGCAGGGGCGGGCCGCTTGCAATTCCTTTATGTATCCAATAATCCAGAAATATGGATAAGAAGAACGCTCTCGGCGCGCTTGCCGCACTTGGTCAGGAAACCCGTCTCGATGTGTTTCGCCTTTTGGTCGAAGCCGGGGAGGATGGCATTCTGGCCGGTGCAATTGCCGAGCGTCTGGGCGTGCGGCAGAACACCTTGTCGGCCAATCTTTCGATCCTGCTGAATGCGGGGCTGGTGCGAAACTCCCGCGAGGGTCGCGCCATTCGCTATTTCGCCGATATGGAGAAGATGCGCGCGCTGTTGTCCTTTTTGTTGCAGGATTGCTGCGGCGGGCGGCCCGAGCGCTGCGAGCCGGCGCTGGCCGAACTTGTCCGCGCCAGATGAGGATGACCGCGATCGGCCCTGCCTCATCGCAACAACAAATCCAATTCCCCCGATTCGAAAGGTAAGAAAAATGACTGATGTGGCGGTTGCCGATGCTGGTGGCATGGGCAGGTTCGAGCGCTGGCTGACGCTCTGGGTGGCGCTGGCGATGGTTTCGGGCATTGGCATCGGGGTGATTGCACCGGGGCTGGTTGCCGCGATTGCGGCGGCAGAGGTGGCGTCGATCAACCTGGTGGTCGCGGTGCTGATCTGGGCCATGGTCTATCCGATGATGGTCAGCGTCGATTTTCGCGCTGTTGCCGGTGTGGCGCGTCAGCCCAGGGGCCTGCTGATCACGCTGGCAATCAACTGGTTGATCAAACCCTTCACCATGGCGCTGCTGGCGGTTCTGTTTTTCGATTACGTCTTTGCACCCTGGATCGCGCCCGAAGATGCGTCGCAATATATTGCCGGGCTGATCCTGTTGGGGGCCGCGCCCTGCACCGCGATGGTGTTTGTCTGGTCGCAACTGACGCGGGGCGATGCCACCTATACGCTGGTGCAGGTGTCGGTGAATGACGTCATCATGGTGGTGGCCTTCGCGCCGATCGTGGCCTTGCTGTTGGGGGTGACCGAAATATCGGTTCCGTGGCAGACGCTGGTGCTGGCCACGGTTCTCTACATTGTCCTGCCGCTGATGGCCGGGCTGGCGACCCGGCGCGTGCTGGGCAGCGCCGAGGCAATCGAACGATTTACGGCGCGGGTGAAGCCGTGGTCGATCATTGGCCTGATCACCACCGTGGTGATTCTGTTCGGCCTTCAGGGGGGGGCCATCCTGAACCGGCCCACGGTGATCTTGCTGATTGCGGTGCCGATCCTGATTCAGAGCTATGGCATCTTTGCGCTGGCCTATGGGGCCGCCTATGTCCTGCGGGTGCCGCACCGGATTGCCGCGCCTTGTGCGATGATCAGCACCTCGAATTTTTTTGAACTGGCGGTCGCGGTGGCAATCTCGCTGTTTGGTCTGTCCTCGGGCGCGGCGCTGGCGACAGTGGTCGGCGTGCTGGTCGAGGTGCCGGTGATGTTGTCGCTGGTCGCCTTTGCCAACCGGACCCGCAACCGGTTTCCCGAAGCGGCCTGATCGCACCCTGCGCCGCCCCGGACGGATCGGGGTGGCGCGGGGTCTTTGGCGGGGCTCTGGCGCGGTGTCAGAAATCCAGGTTTTCGACGTTCAGCGCGTTTTGCTGGATAAATTCGCGGCGTGGTTCGACCACATCGCCCATCAGCTTGGTGAAGATGTCATCGGCCTCGGCATAATCATCGACCGTGACCTGCAACAAGGTCCGCGCCTCCGGGTCCAGCGTGGTTTCCCAGAGCTGGCTGGGGTTCATTTCGCCCAGACCCTTGTAGCGTTGCAGGCTGAGCCCCTTGGCCCCTTCCTCCAGGACGGCCGCCAGCAATTCGGTCGGCCCGTGGATCAACTGTTCGCGGTCCTTGCGTGCCAGATGCGAGGGGTCGCGGTAGACGCTGCGGCTGTCTTCGCTGACATGGGCCAGCTTGCGCGCCTCGCCCGAGCGCAGGACCGCGCCATCGAGCGTGCGAATCTCTTCGACGCCGCGCAAGATGCGGGACAGGCGGATGCCGTGATCCTGGGTGATCCGGCCCTGCCAGCCGCGTTCATATTCCGCCGCCACAAGGTCCAGCCGTTTGGCCACATCATTGGCCACAAGCTGCAGATCAGCGTCGGCGCGGCCCGCATCAAAGGCACCGGCAATCGCGGCCTGTTCCAGAATATGGCGCGGATAATGGGTCGGGAAGGCATCGAGGATGCGTTTGAAGGAGCGCGCCGCATCGACCACGCGGGCCAGATCGGTGCCGGCGATCTCTTCGCCGGTCTGCAGGCGCAGGATGGCCCCTTCGATGCCCATCTGCACCAGATAATCCTCAAGCGCGGCTTGATCCTTGAGATAGACCTCGGATTTGCCGCGCGCGACTTTGTAAAGCGGCGGCTGCGCGATGTAGAGATAGCCGCCTTCGATGATCTCGGGCATCTGGCGGAAAAAGAAGGTCAGCAGCAGGGTGCGGATATGGGCCCCGTCAACATCGGCATCGGTCATGATGATGATCTTGTGGTAGCGCAGTTTCTTTATGTCGAACTCATCGCGCCCGATACCGGTACCAAGCGCGGTGATCAGGGTGCCGATTTCCTGTGATCCCAGCATCCGGTCAAAGCGGGCGCGTTCGACATTGAGGATCTTGCCGCGCAGCGGCAGCACCGCCTGATCATGGCGCGACCGGCCCTGTTTGGCAGAGCCGCCGGCGCTGTCGCCCTCGACGATGAAAATCTCGGATTTGGCGGGGTCTTTTTCCTGACAATCGGCCAGCTTTCCGGGCAGCGATGCAATATCCATGGCCGATTTGCGCCGGGTCAGTTCGCGCGCCTTGCGGGCCGCCTCGCGGGCCAGCGCCGCCTCGACGATCTTGCCGACCACCACCCTGGCCTGGGCCGGGTTTTCCTCGAACCATTCCTGCAGTTTTTCGTTCATCAGCCCCTCAACCGCGGGGCGAACCTCGGAGGAGACCAGTTTATCCTTGGTCTGTGAGGAAAATTTCGGGTCCGGCACCTTGATCGACAACACGCAGGTCAGACCTTCGCGCGCATCATCGCCGGTGAAGGTGACCTTTTCCTTTTTCGCCAGACCGCTGGAATTGGCATAAAGGTTGATCGTCCGCGTCAGGGCACCGCGAAACCCCGCCAGATGGGCCCCGCCATCGCGCTGCGGGATGTTGTTGGTGAAGGGCAGCACGGTTTCATGATAGCTGTCATTCCACCACATCGCGACCTCGATCTCGATATCGTCGCGGGTGCCGGTGATGTAGATCGGTTCTTCCATCATGCCGGTCTTGGACCGGTCGAGATATTTGACAAATTCCTTGACGCCGCCCTCATAGAACAGCTCGGATTTCAGCGCGTCGGCGGGGCGCAGATCCTCCAGAATGATGCGCACGCCGGAATTGAGGAAGGCAAGCTCGCGCAGCCGGTTCTCCAGCGTCTTGAAGACGTAATCCAGGTTCGAGAATGTCTTGGTCGAGGCCAGAAAGCGGACCTCGGTGCCCTTGCGGCCATTTGCATCCCCGACGACCTCGAGATGTTTGACCGTGAAACCGCCCTCGAACCGGGCGTAATGTTCCTTGCCGTCGCGCCAGATGCGCAGTTCGAGCCAATCCGACAGGGCATTGACCACAGAAACGCCGACGCCGTGCAACCCGCCCGAGACCTTGTAGGAATTATCGTCGAATTTGCCGCCGGCATGGAGCTGGGTCATGATGACTTCGGCCGCCGAAACGCCTTCGCCCTCATGGATGCCGACCGGAATGCCGCGGCCATTATCGCGGACGGAAACCGAATTATCGGCATGCAAAGTGACGGTGACGGCATCGGCATGACCGGCCAGCGCCTCATCAATTCCGTTATCGACGACCTCATAGACCATGTGATGCAGGCCGGAGCCGTCATCAGTGTCACCGATATACATGCCGGGGCGTTTACGAACCGCCTCCAAGCCTTTGAGAACCTTGATGGAATCTGCACCATATTCAGCGGGTGCCTGCGCGTGTTCGGTCATGGATGACCCCTGTTATTCTTGCTGCTGTTTTATACGGGGGATGGGCGGGATTGTCACCCTTATGCGCAAGAATAAAGGCCTCTGGCAGGGTGATGACAGGCCGTCAGGAAACCGCGATCACCATGGCGACGCAGATCAGCAGCACGCCCGCCACCCGGTTGATGCGTTCCAGCGGTCCTGGCTGCCGGGGCGGCATGGAAGGCGCGCGACCGGGCCATATCGGTCACCCCAAATGTGATCAGCGTGATTGTTATGGTTGCACTCCCTTGATGGCCGATACGCCATTGCTTTCGGTTATTTCAAACCGCTGCGCGCGGCGGCCAAGATCGGCAAACAGCTCGGCCCCGGTGCCGGTCATCCAGGCCTGCCCGCCAAGGCCGCAGATCTCTTCGAACAGGGCCGCGCGGCGGATATCATCCAGATGCGCCGCGACCTCATCGAGCAGCACCAGCGGCGCGGTGCCCGTGTCCTCCTTCAGGGCGCGCGCATTGGCCAGAATAAGCGAGATCAACAGCGCCTTCTGTTCGCCGGTGGAACAATGGCGCGCCTCGGCCTGCTTGGCCACATAGATCGCGCCCAGATCGCTGCGATGCGGGCCGATCAGGCTGCGCCCGGCCATCATGTCGCGCGGGCGCGACGCGGCATGGGCGCTGGCAAAGTCATCGGCGGTGGTCAGACCTTGGCTGCCCTCGGCCTCGATCAGGGTAAGTTCGGCGGCGGGAAAGGCGGTTTCTGCACCGTCCTGCGCCCGTCGCAACCGATCCACCGCCTGCGCGCGATAGGCCAGGATGCGGGCGGCGGCATCAGACATCTGCGCCTCGATCGCCTCATACCACATGGTATCGCGGATCTGATCCCTGAGCAGGCGGTTGCGTTCGCGCATGGATTTTTCATGCGCCAGCACCGCATCGCCATGGTCGGGGAAAAAGCTCATGGTGATGCGATCCAGAAACCGCCGCCGCCCGTCCGCGCCCTCGATCCAGAGCCGATCCTGCGCCGGAACAAGCCAGACGATCCGCGCCAGAGCTGTCAGGGCCAGTTGCGGTGCGGGCTTGCCGTCAATGCGCAGGGTGCGGGCCTGGCCCGGCTCGGCCCCGGTTTCGACCTCATGGTCGCGGTGGCGGCCCTTAAGGTCGGCCTTGACCTTCCAGCCAAGCGCCTCGGGCCTTCGCGCCATTTCATCGGCCGCCGCCCGGCGCAGCCCGCGCCCGGGCGATAGCAGCGATACCGCCTCGAGAATATTGGTCTTGCCGGCACCATTGGGACCAAACAGCGCCACCGGGCGGCCATCGAGGTCAAGCCGGCCAAGCCGATGCGACCGGAAATGCGACAGGGCGAGGTGCCGGAGATAGATTCCAGCCATCCCGTTCCCTTTCCCTTTCATCTTGGCAAAAATACCTCCGCCGGAGGCATCAAAGTCGCAGGCAGCGCGCGGCCTTGTTCAGACTCGCATCGGCATCACGACATAGACGGCAGAAGTATCATTGCCTTCGCGCATCAAGGTCGGATCGCCGGAGGAATTGAACATGAACACGGCATTCTCGCGATCTACCTGGCTGGCAATTTCCAGCAGGTATTTCGCGTTGAACCCGATCTCAAGCCGTTCGTCGGAATAGGCCACGGTCAGTTCTTCCTGCGCTGCGCCGCTGTCAGGGGCATTGACCGACAGGATCAGGCGATCCTCGTCCAGGGCCAGCTTGACGGCGCGCGACCGTTCCGAGGAGACCGTCGCCACCCGGTCCACGGCTTTGGCAAATTCGGCGGCATCAACTTCCAGCCGCCGCGTATTGCCGGTGGGAATGACGCGGGTGTAATCGGGGAAGGTGCCGTCGATGACCTTTGATGTCAGCGTGATATCGGGCGTGGCAAAGCGGATCTTGGTATCCGAGACCGACACTGCGATGGTCATGTCATCGTCATCCAGCAGCTTGCGCATCTCGCCCACCGTCTTGCGCGGCACGATCACGCCGGGCATGTTTTCGGCCCCCGGTGGCAGGGCGGCATCGACCCGGGCCAGGCGGTGGCCATCGGTGGCCACGCAGCGCAGCACCCGCCCGTTTTCGCCATCGGCCACATGCATGTAGACACCGTTGAGGTAATAGCGGGTTTCCTCGGTCGAGATGGCGAATTTCGATTTGTCGAACAGGCGGCGCAGCACGGTGGCGGGGGCCGAGAAATTGGCGCTGTATTCCGAGGTCGTCATGACCGGGAAATCTTCGCGCGGCAATGTGGCCAATGAGAAGGATGAGCGCCCGGCATTGACCTCCAGGCGCCCTGACATGCCGTCATCGGCCAGTTGCACCAGCGCGCCGTCGGGCAGTTTGCGCACGATCTCGTGCAGGGTGACGGCCGACACCGTGCTGGCCCCGGCGCGTTCGACCTGGGCCGGGGCCTTGTCGAGCACCTCGATATCGAGATCGGTGGCCCGGAAGCTGGCGGTATCGCCTTCGGCCTCGATCAGCACATTGGCCAGAATCGGAATGGTGTTGCGCCGTTCGACGACCGATTGCGCCTGCGAGACGGCCTTCAAGAGGGCGGCGCGTTCAATACTGAGTTTCATGTCCTGGCTCCGGCGATAGGCGGGGCGGCGAGCCTACCCGACCGGCAGTCACGCACAAGTGTTTTGTTGGAGTTTCTCGATAGCGGCGGCGGCGTCAATGGGCAAGCGGGTTGAAATCAGCTGTGTGGTGCGGCTAGCGCATGGTTTGGGCGGTATTGTGGGGCTTCGGGCCTGCGGCGCGCTACGGGCCGGTCCTGGTGGCGGCACCGCCCCATGGCGGGGGCGGCACTGTTTTGCGGCGGTGGATTTGAGTATTTGGACAAAGAAGAAGGGCAAGGGGTGCCCGTATTCAGGCCTCCAGCATCCGGCGTAGCAATTCGGCATCCTCGGCGATCTGGCTGTCCAGCGTGATCAGTTCCTCGATCTTGCGCACCCCATGCAGGATGGTGGTGTGATCACGGCCGCTGAATTTGCGCCCGATCTCGGGCAGGGACCGGGTGGTCAGCTTCTTGCACAGATACATCGCCATCTGGCGCGGCCGGGAGATATTGCGGGCGCGGCTCGGGCTCATCAGATCGGTCTGGCGCAGGTGATAATGTTCGCAGGTCTTTCTGATGATCTGATCCATCGTGACCTTGCGGTCGGTGGCGCGCAGGATATCGCTGAGGCATTCCTGTGCCATATCCATCGTGATCTCGCAGCCGATCAGGTCGGAGAAGGCGAAGAGGCGGGTCAGCGCGCCTTCGAGAACGCGGATATTGGAGGAGATGCGATGCGCAATGAATTCCAGCAGGCCCGGCGCGATTTTCAGATCCGGGTGGCGGTCGCGTTCGGTCTCGACCTTTTGTTGCAGGACGCCCAGGCGCAATTCGTAATCTGTGGGGTGCAGATCAACCACCAGCCCGCATTGCAGACGCGATGCGATGCGGTTGTCGAGCTTGTCCATATCCACCGGCGCACGATCGCCTGAAATGACGATCTGTTTGCCCAGTTCGATCAGCGCATTGAACGTGTGAAAGAATTCTTCTTGGGTGGAGTTCTTGCCCGCGATGAATTGCACATCGTCGATCATCAGCACGTCGATCGAGCGGAAGGTTTCCTTGAAGCTGATCGTATCCTGATCGCGCAGGGCGCGGATGAAGCGATACATGAATTGTTCGGCCGAGAGATAGACCACCTTGAGCAGCGGCTGACGTTGGCGCAATTCCCAGGCGATGGCATGCATGAGATGCGTTTTGCCAAGGCCGACGCCGCCATAGAGGAACAGCGGGTTGAACGACACGGTGCCGCCTTCGGCCACCCGCCGCGCGGCGGCATGGGCCAGTTCATTGGGTTTGCCAACCACGAAATTGGTGAAGGTCAGATTGGGGTTCAGCGTCGATTCCGGCATCTCACAGGCTGCGGTCCGCAGCGCTGGCGCGCCGGTTCTTGCCGGGGTTCTTGCCGGGGTCGGCATTTTGGTCGGGGCGGAATTGGCATTGACCGGAGCCAGGGGCCCGCTGTCTGCGTCAACGGCGAAATGCACCCGGTCAACCGACAGGCCGGCCGAGATCAGGTGACGCAGGATGACATCGGAAAAATGCTGCGTCACCCAGGTGCCGATGAAATTGGTGGGAACATGAAAATGTGCGGTGCGGTCTTTGACGGCGTTGAAAGTGATCGGTTCGATCCATGCCGAGAAGTTGTTCTTGCCAACCGATTTCAGCAATTCGCCCCGGACGTGAGCCCATGTATCTTGTGTCATTCTGTTCCCGTTTTTTCATTTGACGCTGACCCTGAACACCACAAGGCGGGCCGGCGCGAGCGATGCGTGCGCCGCCCTGGTTATACTTCTTCGTCACAGCTGGTCAGACAGTCATCGGGTCCGCGCGCCTGGCTTTTGTGCCGTTATCGACACGATTATTGCCCCGCCAGGAGCCGACCCGTGGGCAGGCTGTCCGGGTTGGGACAGCCTGAAAAACAATCACCATGGATACGTCATTGCCAGCCCCGGAACACGCAGATTCCGGAGTGATTGGGCACGACGCCTCGCAAGGCAATGGTCTTTGGACATTCGGAGCTTTGCCGGGCCGGACGTTATGCCCGACCACCGACAAACCGATATGACGTTGCGGGATGATCTTCTATCCCCGTCACTCATTTTCCGACTGCAGACGATTTGGCGGGTTTCCACCGATATGTCCGACCCGAATTTGCGGCATGGCAGCGCCTTGCGGGATCGGCAGATTTAATCGTGTCGCAGCGTTATGTCCCCCCAGACTATGTGAATCGCTAAGACCCAAGCTAGCGGGACTCTGGCGGGTCTCGCAATCAATCATTGCGCTTGACTCAGGGCTTGGCGGAAACGAATCCCGGACCGGCCTGATAACCCTGCTGAAGGACAGGGAATTTTCAGAAAAGAAAAAAGGCGCCCCGGATGGGACGCCTTGCAAACAAGGGGTTTGAACCGGTTTTCAGCTCGTCAAAGCCTTAACCCGTGCCGATAGGCGCGAAATTTTTCGTGCAACGGTGTTCTTGTGCAACACCCCCTTGGTGACGCCCCGCATCAGCTCGGGCTGAACCTCCCGCAGAGCCGTCTTGGCGGCGCCCTGGTCGCCGGATTCGATGGCTTCCTCGAGTTTGCGCAGATAGGTGCGGATGCGCGACCGGCGCGCCTTGTTGACGGCATAGCGGGCTTCGTTCTGGCGGGCGCGTTTTTTGGATTGGGGTGAATTGGCCATGGTCTTCAGCTTCCCTTTGTGGGGTTCATGTAAATGTCAGACGCGCGCGCGTTGCCCCACACCGGGTTTTGGAACCGGCCGAATCTGGTCAAAGCGGACCGCACACGCATGTATCGGGCGCATCTAAGCGATTACGCGGCGAAAGAAAACCCGAAAATTCGGGGGCCGGCCTACTTGTCGCGGAACTGTGCTTCGCGTTTTTCCAGAAAGGCGGCCATGCCTTCCTTTTGATCCTCGGTCGCAAAGAGCGAATGAAACACCCGCCGTTCAAAGAGCAGGCCCTCGCTCAGGGTTGTTTCATAGCTGCGATTGACCACTTCCTTGGCGGCCATGGTCGCTGCCATGGATTTCTCGGCGATCTTTGCGGCGGCCCCCATGGCTTCGTCCAGCAGCTTCTTGGCGGGAACCACGCGGCTGACCAGGCCGCTGCGCTCGGCCTCTTCGGCATCCATGAACCGGCCCGTCAGGTTCATGTCCATGGATTTCGATTTACCGACGAACCGGGTCAGGCGCTGGCTGCCGCCCATGCCCGCGATGACGCCCAGATTGATCTCGGGCTGGCCGAATTTGGCGTTATCGGCGGCGATGATGAAATCACAGGCCATCGCCAGTTCGCAGCCACCGCCAAGCGCGTAGCCCGCGACGGCGGCGATGATCGGCTTGCGGATCCCCATCAGGCGGTCACTGGAATCGGCAAACAGGTTTTCGGCAAAGACATCGACAAAGCTCTTGTCCGCCATTTCCTTGATATCCGCCCCGGCGGCAAAGGCCTTGTCAGATCCGGTAATGACGATGCAGCGCACCTTGTCATTGGCATCCGCAATCTCCAGCGCGGTGCATAATTCACCCAATAGCTGCGTGTTCAGCGCGTTCAGGGCATCGGGGCGATTGAGCTTGATCAGGCTGATATGGTCGCTGCTGTCGATGATCAGGGTTTCGTAGGCCATGTCGGTCCGTCCCGGTGCTGTTGTCCTCAGATCGGCAGGGTTAGCACCCCTATCGGTCGGTTCAAGCTATCTTTGACAGCTGGGGCAGTAAAAACTTGATCGCCCCGCCTGCACGATCCGGCGGATTTCCGCGCGGCACCCCGGCGTCAGGCAGGGCGCGGCTTGGCGGCCATATACCTGAAAACTATGCTGGAAATAACCCAGTTCGCCATCCGTCCGGCGGTAGTCGCGCAAGCTGGAACCGCCTGCGGCAATTGCGTCATTCAGGACATCGCGAATTATCGGAACCAGGGCGGCGGCACGGGCGGGCGCGATGCGACCGGCCAGCCGTTTGGGCGAAATCCGGGCGCGATAGAGCACTTCGCAGACATAGATATTGCCCAGACCGGCAACGATTCGCTGATCCAGCAGCGCCGATTTGATCGGTGTCCTGCGCCCGGCCAGCGCGCCCGCCAGATAGGGGCCATCAAAGGCATTGCCCAAGGGTTCGGGGCCGAGGCTGGCAAGCAGCGGGTGGCTGTCGGCCTGGGCGGTGGCGATCAGGTCCATCGCGCCAAAGCGGCGGGTATCGTTGAAGGTGATGCGGGTGCCGGGGTCCATATCCAGAACCACATGGTCATGTTTCGCAGGCTCCGGCAGCGCGTCGAAGAAGGCCGCGGCGGTTTGATCGGCGGCCCTGGTGGCGATCAGCATCCGGCCCGACATGCCAAGATGGATCAGCAGCGTTTCACCACTATCCAGATCGGCCAGGATATATTTCGAGCGCCGCCTGAGGCGGTGCACCCGCGCGCCGGTCAGCCGGCGGGCCATGTCCTTCGGAAATGGCCAGCGCAGATCGGGGCGGCGGATATCGGCCCGCAATATCCGCGCGCCTTCCATCACCGGGGCAAGCCCGCGGCGCACGGTTTCAACTTCGGGAAGTTCGGGCATCCGCCCCTCATCATTTGTGTCGCGCCGGATGCTGCCCCGGTTTGGCTCTGGCAACAAGGATTCGAACAGCGATGGCTGCGGCAATTGATGGTTTGCCCCTTCGGGTGCAAAGGTATACCTCCGATCTCGACCAAATCAGGGCGATCAGGTGATGAACGGCGACACAGGCAAGACAACGCATTTCGGGTTTCGGACCGTGGGCGAGGAGGAAAAGGCCGGCATGGTCCATGGCGTCTTTTCCAATGTCGCCTCGAACTATGATGTGATGAATGACGCCATGTCGATGGGCATTCACCGGATCTGGAAAGACGCGATGATGGATTGGCTGGCCCCGCGCGATGGCCAGCGCCTGCTGGATGTGGCGGGCGGCACCGGTGATATTTCGTTCCGGTTTCTGCGCCGCGCGCCGCAGGCCAAAGCCACCGTTCTGGACCTGACCGAACCGATGCTGATCGAGGGCCAGAAACGCGCCGAGGCGGAAAGTTTCGCCGACCGGCTGGATTGGGTGGTGGGCGACGCCATGGCGCTGCCATTCGAGTCGGGCAGTTTCGATGTCTATACGATCAGTTTCGGCATCCGCAACGTCACCCGCATTGCCGATGCGCTGGCGGAGGCGTTTCGCGTTCTGAAACCCGGTGGCCGGTTGATGGTGCTGGAGTTCAGCAAATTGCCCAATGCGGGGCTGCAAAGCCTGTATGATCTGTATTCGTTCAATGTGATTCCGCGCCTGGGGCAGGCGATTGCCGGCGATCGTGACAGTTATCAGTATCTTGTCGAAAGCATCCGCAATTTCCCCGATCAGGAGATCTTTGCCGGCATGATCCGCGAGGCCGGGTTCAGCCAGGTGAAATACCGCAATCTCAGCATGGGCATTGCCGCCCTGCATTCCGGCTGGAAGATCTGAGCGATGCGCGGCCCGCATAATATCTGGCGGCTGATCCGCACCGGGGCCACCTTTGAGCGCACCGGCGCGATGAAGGTCGCACTTGAGGCGATGAGCGCGCCGCCCGCGGTGCGGATCGGTGCGCGCATTCTGGGCTGGCCGTTCAAATGGCTGGGGCTGAAGGGCGATGTGGATCTGCCGCCCGTGACCCGCGCCCTGACCGCGCTTGGCCCGGCCTATATCAAATTCGGGCAGATCCTGTCGACGCGGCCCGATGTGGTGGGCGAGGAACTGGCAAACCAGTTGCGGGTATTGCAGGACAAGCTGCCGCCATTTGATACCGATGCCGCCAAACGCATGGTTGCGGCCGAACTGGAAGCGCCGCTGGAGGAGCTGTTTTCGGAGTTTTCCGAACCGGTTGCCGCCGCCTCGATCGCGCAGGTGCATCGGGCGCGGTTGCGCGAAACCGGGCAGGATATGGCGGTCAAGGTGCTGCGGCCCAATATCGAACGCGCCTTTCAGCGCGATATCGACGCGTTCTACCTGATTGCATGGGGGGTCGAGACGCTGTCGCCCGCGTCGCGCCGGTTGCGCCCGCATGATGTGGTTGAACATTTCGAGGGCGTGGTGCTGAAGGAGCTGGACCTGCGCATCGAAAGCTCTGCCGCGGGTGAATTCGCGTCCAATACGCAAGGGGATGAAGGGTTCACCGTGCCCGCCGTCAACTGGTTTCTGACCTCGCGCCGGGTGATGACCCTGGACTGGGCAGAGGGCGTATCCCTGGGCGATATCGCGGCGATTGATGCCGCCGGGCATGATCGGAGCGTGCTGGCGGAACGTGTGCTTCAGATGTTTTTGCGCCACGCGCTGCGCGATGGCTATTTCCATGCCGACATGCATCAGGGCAATCTGAAGGTGAATGCGGGTGGTGAGATCGTGGCGCTGGATTTCGGCATCATGGGGCGCTTGGATGAATATACCCGCCGGGTCTATGCCGAGATCCTGATGGGTTTTATCCGGCGCGATTACCGACGTGTGGCCGAGGTCCATTTCGAGGCCGGATATGTGCCCGCCGACCGTGATGTCGGGGAATTTGCACAGGCGCTCAGATCGGTGGGCGAGCCGATATTCGGCATGAATGCGACCCATATCTCGATGGCGCGGCTGCTGAGCTATCTGTTTGATGTGACAGAACAGTTTGGCATGGAAACCCGCACCGAGCTGATCTTGCTGCAACGCACCATGGTGGTGGTCGAGGGCGTGGCCCGCTCGCTCGATCCCAATATCAATATCTGGAAATCGGCCCGCCCGGTGGTTGAATCCTATATCACCGAGAACCTTGGCCCCAAGGCCATGTTGCGCGATCTGGCGCGCACGGCGCGGATTCTGTCGCGCTTTGGCCCGCGCCTGCCGCAAATGGCCGAGGCTGCGCTGCTGGGTCAGGCCAAGACCCTGCCGGCGCATCCCGGATCACGCATGCGCGACCGCATTGCGGGCCTTCTGGTCGGGGCCGCTCTGGCCGCTGCCGGCATTGCGCTGTGGAATTATTTCGGCTGACCCGACCGGGAGACCCCCATGACCGACCCCAATGCCGCGATGCGGGCTGACCTGATCCGGATCTTCATGGCGGGCGTTGCCGCCGCTGACCCTGTGGCCGCTGTCGACCGGGCGCTTCGTGAAAGGCCGCTGCCGGTGCCAACGGGCGGGCGGTTGATCTTGCTGGCGATCGGCAAGGCCGCGCATGGCATGTTGAAAGCGGCCCGCGCGCATGTGGCCGAGGGCGTTGCGCCGCTGTGCCTGGCGGTCACCAATTATGAGAACCATATCGAACTGGCCGGGGTGCAGTGTTTTGCAGCGGGCCACCCGGTGCCGGATGAAAACGGGCTGCGCGCGGGTGCGGCTGTGGCCCGGATCGTGGCCGATGCCGGCGCCGGCGATCATATCGTGGCGCTGATTTCGGGCGGCGGATCGGCGTTGTTGCCGGCCCCGGTCAATGGCATCACGCTGGATGACAAGGCGGCGGTGAACCGGCTGCTGCTGGCCTCGGGTGCCGATATCGAAGACACCAATATCGTGCGTCAGGCCCTGTCGGCCCTGAAAGGTGGCGGGCTGTTGCGGCTGGCGGCCCCGGCGACCCTGCGCAGCCTGATCCTGTCGGATGTGGTGGGGGATGATCTGCGCGTCATCGCCAGCGGCCCGACCATTGCCCCGATCAGCACCCGCGAAGGCGCGCGCGCGGTGCTACTGCGGCTTGGCATCTGGGATCAGATCCCGCAGGCGGCGAAAACCGTGCTGTTGCACGACCTGCCGCAAGCCCCGCTGCCCGACGCGGATGCAACCCTGATCGGATCGAACGCCATCAGCCTTGCGGCGATGGCCGCGGCGGCGGCTGACCGCGATATGGTGCAGGTTGCCAGGCCGCTGACCGGCCCGGTCGCGCAGGCCGCGCAAACCGTGTTGGATGCCGCGCGCAATCTGCCCCCTGGCACCGGCCTGCTGTTTGGCGGTGAAACCACCGTGATCCTGACCGGCGACGGGCGCGGCGGGCGCAATCAGGAACTGGCCCTGCGGGTTGCTCTTCTGGCCGAAGAACAGGGGTTTGACGGCAATTGGATGTTTCTGAGCGGCGGCACCGACGGGCGCGATGGCCCGACCGATGCGGCCGGCGCAGTGGTGGACCCGACCACATTGGCCCGGATGCGCGCCGCCGGGGCCGACCCGGTGGCGCATCTGGCAAATAGCGACAGCTACGCGGCGCTTGCGGCGTCAGATGATCTGTTGATCACCGGGGCCACCGGCACCAATGTGGCCGATCTGCAGATATTCTGGAAACTCTGAAAATTCCCCGAACAGTCCGGGCGCGGGAAAAAGCGGAAAAAAAGAGTCGGCGGCGGCGGTTTTTGAAGGCATAGTATCTCCAATAAATTTTGTATTAGGGAGTTTTCGCGTGCCGAAGCCGCTTGGTTTCAGGGCTATTTTGCTATCCCTCTTGCTGTCGTTTCTTGCAGGAATTGCCTTTGCGCAGAGCGATGGCGCGACGCGGGTGGCGCTGGTCATCGGCAATTCCGGCTATGACGCGAACCCGCTGATCAACCCGGTCAATGACGCGGTCGATATGGCCGCCCGCTTGCAGGAGATCGGGTATCAGATATATGGCGACGGCCCGATGCTGGAACAGGATCTGCGCGGCCTGCGCGTGGCGATCCGCGATTTCACCCGCAGCCTCAACCCCGGTGATCTGGCCGTGGTCTATTATTCGGGGCATGGCTTTGAATATAATGGCATAAATTACCTGATCCCGATTGATAACGCAGAGATCCAGTTTGCCGAAGACGTGCCTGACTGGTCCTATCCGACCCCCCGTTTGTTGCAGCGTATCGCGGCCACCGGGGCCACCGCTGTGATCATTCTGGATGCCTGCCGCAACAATCCGCTGCCGGATCGCGGCGGCGCGCGCGGGGCGGCGGGCGGCGGCGGGCTGGCCAGAATGGAAACCCCTGCCGGGGCCTCGGCCTTTATCATGTATTCGGCCGGCCCCGGGCAGACCGCCTCGGATGGTGAGGGCCGCAACGGGCTGTTTACCGCGGCCCTGCTTGCGGCGCTGGAGGATCCGTATCGGCGCATTGACGACATCATGTATGAGGTCTCGTTTTCGGTGCGCAATGCCACTCAGGGCCGTCAGGTGCCTTGGCTGGAATTTGCCTTTGCCGGTGAGATCCCGCCGCATCTGCAAACCGGCAATGACGCGGCTGGCCGCAATGATCTGCCCGAAGGCGGGCCAGGCGGCGGTAGCGGCAAGCCCGGGCGCGGCATTCTGTCGGCGGGCGTGCCGCTTTATGGAGCACTTGGCCTTGACGGCCCGCCGCCGCCGGGCGGGTTGCGAACCGATCTGTTGGCGGGCGGCTATGAGGATGCGGCGCAACTGGGCGGGGCCTGTCAGGGTTTTGTGGCCAGCAACCCCGATTTTCAGATGACCTGGACCAAAGCGATCGGCCCGGTCACCCTGAGATCCCAGAGCGATGCGCCGACAATGATGGTGATGTTTGGCCCCGATCAGGCCTGGACCTGCGCCACAGGCCCGCCGGATGGCAACCCGGCATCGCTGGTTCTGAACGGGGCTGCCGAAGGGGTGTATCGGATCTGGGTGGGCACGGTGCAGCAAACCGCTATTGCACCGGATGCGGTGCTGGTGATTGAAGCACTGGCACCGATAGCAGGCCCGATTGCCATGACGCTCAAAGATCGGGGTCAGGGCCGGAACAGGGCACCGGGTGAGGCCCGCGAGGATTTGAATTGACAAGGCTGGCGGTGGCCTGTGCACCGCCCGGCCAATTTTTATTGGGAGGCTGGAACATGCCATTTATACGGTTACTGGCCTTCCTGGGCGTTTTGGCAGCGCTCTGGGCCCTGCCCTCGGACCGCGCCGAAGCGCAGGAATTCTGTTCGGAAGCGCGGATCATGGGCGGCTGCAGGGTCGATATCAGTGATTTCCCCTGGATGGTGTCGCTGAACCGGGCCAATGCGCGCAGCCGGGTCGACGGCCATTTCTGCGGTGCCGCGATCATTGCCGAGCGCTGGGTTCTGACCGCTGCCCATTGCGTCGATTCCCTGTCGCCCAACAATCCGGTGGGGCTGGAGGTCTATGCCAATTCCGCCAGCCTTCAGGGCGGCGGCGTGGGTTTTGACGTGGATCGGATCTTTGTCCATGCCGGGTATCAGGGGGTGGGCATCAACGATATTGCCCTGCTGGAAACATCGCGCCCCATGGGCATCACGCCGGTGCGCCTGTCGCAGGGTCCCGCCACCGGGCCCGCCGAGGCCGTGGGGGGGCAGGCAGTGATCACCGGATGGGGCCTGACCCCGCCCCCGAATATCACCCGCGGGCAGGGCAACCTGACGGCGGCGGAACGGGCGGTGTCATCCGCGCCGAGCTCGTGGGACACCAGCCCGGTGCTGCTTGGCGCGGTGGTGCCCATCGTCGCCAACAATCTGTGCGATTCCGCGGCCGACGATACTGTCCTTTGCGCCGGGTTCTTCGAGGCGATTGCAGATGCCTGCCGCGGCGATAGCGGTGGGCCACTGCATGGCTATGACGCGCGGGGATATGTGCTGATCGGGTTGGTTTCGGGCGGCACTTACTGCCACCAGGATGGCGATCATTATGGCACCTATACCCGCATTTCCGCCTTTACGGGCTGGATCAGCGCCACCATGGCGGGCGAAACACCGCAGGTCGATCCGCGCGTCGAAACACCCGATTACACGCTGGCACCCACCTTTGGGTTCGTTCAGCTGGCTGCCGGGTTCCAGCCCGATCCGCATCGCCAGCAATTGCTGGCGGGGGGCAATCTGCTGGCCGCAAGCGTCGGGGTGGGATGCGCCGGATATGTTGCCGAGGCCCCCGATTTCCGGGTGCAGTATCAGGGCAGCGGCGCGCCGCTGAGCTTTACTGTGACCAGCCAGCAAGACACCACCTTGCTGATCAATGCGCCTGACGGGCAATGGTATTGCGACGATGACGGTGCCGGCAATCTGCAACCCAGCCTTGTCTGGGGTGCCCCGTTGCAGGGGCAATATGACATCTATGTCGGCACCTATGCGTCACCGGACGAGGTGGGTTTCCCGCCGGCCGAGCTGATCATCGGGGGCGGTGGTCAAACCGGCCCGGCCCCTGATCCGACCAAGTGATGCGTCAGTTGGAGAACCGGGGCAGGGGGCCGATGCGCCGCCTGCCCCCTGGTTCAGGTGCCGCCGCGCATCGCCTGAACCAGGTCTGAGCGGACCTGAACGCCGCCCGGCATCGACAGCCAGACCTCACCGTTCAGGATCTGCGCCTCGTTGATCTGGGCGTAGCCCTGCGCCGATTGGGTGCCAAGCGATACATCCTCGGCGAAATATTCCACCTCGAAACCATAGACCGCCGCAGGCAGCGGGCTGCCATCGGTGGTGACACCGGCCCATTCAAATGGCGTATCGCCGGATGGAATCGCCACACGTTGCAGCTCGGTTCCGGCAGCGTCGGTGACGATCAGTTCCATGCGATCGGCCAGCGTGCGGGCGGGGGCGAACAGCGTCAGCGGTTCCCCCTGAAAGGCCATCGGCATTTCAGCCCGGGCATCCATGCCGATCCAGTCGGCCATCTGGCCGATATTGCTCTGGCCCAGGCTTTGCTGCAGGGCGGCCAGCAGGTCATTGGTGCGCACCTGTTGCTCGACTCCTGAAAAGGTTGCCAGCTGGGTCGAAAATTCGGTGGAATCCATCGGGTTGAGCGGATCCTGGTTTCGCATCTGCGTGGTCAGCATGTTCAGGAAGGTCTGAAAATCCGAGTTGATCATGCCGTTATCGGGCTGATCTGCATTGGCAGGCGTGGCAGCGGCGTTGCGGGCGGCGTTGGAGGTTTGGGTGACATCCATGACGGGTCTCCTTCAGATCCGAATATCGAGGCTGGTGCCGTCGGAATGGTATGGGGTGGCCACGGGGCCGGTATCGGGCCCATTCTCGGGCGGGGCATTCACAGCTGCGTCCGGTGATGCATGGGCGGGGGCGGACTGGCCGCCATCGCGGCCGGAAAAGGTGAAGCCGGTATTGTCCAACCCCTGGCGCTGAAATTCATGGCTCAGCAGGCTGGCATGACGGCGCATCAGGTCCAGGGTTTCGGGGCGGTCGATGGTGACATTCAGCACGATCCCGTCATCGCCGCGGGTCACCGAAATGCGCAACCGCCCAAGTTCTGGCGGGTCCAATGCAATCTCAAGCGGGGCGGTGCGATCGGTGATGTTGGACGCGGCGCCCAGATGCGCGGTGATCTGCGCGGCGACCTGTTCGGCGCGGGCCGCGCCGGCGGGTGGCACAGCGGCCGGGGGCATCGAAACCTCTCGCAGGGGAGGGGCGGAAGGGGGCGGCGCATCGCTGATGCGTGTCGATTGGGCATCGCTGTCCCTGGCAATGTCGCGCGTCGGAAGGGGGGCGTCCTGCGCCGTGCCCGGACGCGTTATCTGCGGGCCCGGTCCGGTGCCAGGCTGCGATGTGCCGGCGGGCACCAGAGGCTGAGAGGGCGTGGCCCCGCCCGGGCCGGCTGATGCGAATTTGGCGTTTGGCGCAAGGGCCGGGCCGGGGGCTGGCGCGGGCTGGCCCGAGATCTGTGAAACGCCAGGCGTGATGGGCTGAGGGGCTGGAAGACTGGTCGCATTCGGAGACAGCGCCGCCGGGGCTGATTGCGGGGCTGGGCCCTGGCCGCCCGGGCTGGAGACAGGCACCGGTTGCGCTGTCATGGACGCGGGCGCGGGGCTGGGGGCTGGGACCGGCGCGGAGGATGCTGCCGGCTGGATTATGGGCCGGGCAAGCGAGGCTTCGGGTGCGGTGGCTTGCCGGATCGGGCCTGGTTCGGGCAATGGCTCGGATGCAACGACCGGGCGAATGGTGCGGGAAACGGACAATGGGTCGGATGGTGCGATCGGACCGATCATGCGCGGGCCAGGCAATTGCTCAGGCACCGCAACCGGACGCGCCGGGTTTGCGGCTGGTGATGGCTCAGATGCGCCAGGCTTGCGCGCCGCGGTCGGGGGAAGCAGCGGGTCGCCAGCGCCACCCGGGCCCAGAGAGGCCCTGGCACTGTCCGGCCGGGGGGCGTTTGGCCAAACTGGCGCGGGATCGGGTGCTTTGATCTGAGCGGCTGTATTGGCCGATGGGCCACCCAGAACGGCAATCGCCGCCGCGTTGGGGGCGCGCAGGGCAACTGGCGTCGTCGGGAATGCGTCGGTTGCTGTCACGGCTGCGGGCTTTGGCACCGGTCCTGTTTGCGGTGGTTTGAAAGCGGCCGGATCGGGCGCAGCGGCCTTTTGTGGCGTCGGTGAGGTGGCCAATATCGGCGACGGCGCATCAGATCGCAGAGCGGCTTGGGGCCGGCCCGCCAATGCAGGCATATCAGCGCCGGCCGATGCAAGCTGCAGGCCATCTGCGGAATGTGCGGGTTGATCTATCAATGCCGGAATTGGGGCCGATGGCGATGGCGCGACTTCTGCCAAAGCGGGCGCAGCCGGTGACATTTCGGGGCCATCCAAGGCGGGCTGACGCAATGGTTGCGGCGATGAATCTGCCACGCCGCCCGCCAGATCGGGCGCGCCGGGCAATAGGGGGTCGGTCCCGATCGGGGCATCTTGCAAGATTGCCACGGTGGGTGTTGCGGTGGGGCCCGGCCCGGATGTGTCAGGCGCTTGCTCTGCCTCAGGATGGTCGAATACGGGCCCCGGCAGGTCGAAAACAGGCCCCGGGAACGGTGCAACCATCAGGGGATCGCTGGTGATTGGCCCCGCCATCGCCCCCTGGTCGTTATTCGACGAAACGCCGGGGCGGTCCGGGGCCATCAGGGGCTGCGCCAGGGCTGGCGTCGGGCCGGACGCAAAAAACGCCAGGAAGCCCATGTCGGACACGGGTCGTGGGGCTGCTGTCGCGAAATCGGATCCTTGCGGGACCGAAACCGGATCAAGGGGGCTTGCGCCAGGGGCCATTTTCTCAACCGTCCAGAGTTCTTCCAGAATGAGCCGCAGATTTACCCAAAGAGCTTACCAATTCTTTACCACCGGCAGCGATAATCAGCGCAATTGAGGAGATATCCGATGACCAATCTGGTTGCGTTGCCTCAGGCCACGCCGCAGCCTTCGCCCGAACGGCGTGAACAATTGCGCGAGGTCGCGCGCGATCTGGAGGCGTCCTTTCTGGCTGAAATGCTGCGCTATGCCGGCTCGGCGCAGCCCCGCACCAGCTTTGGCGGCGGCGCTGGCGAGGAACAGTTCACCTCCTTTCTGCGCACCGAACAGGCCCGTGCGATGGCCGCAAGCGGCGGTATCGGCCTGGCCGAATCGCTGTTCAACGCCCTTGTCGCGCGCGATGGGGGCGGGTCATGACCCTGCTGGCCCGCGATCCGCTGACCGCGCTTGAGGCGGCGCTTGATCGCCAGCGCAGCAGCATCCTGAGCGGCGCGTTTGATACCCTGGCCGAGATTGAGGCCGCGCTTGAAGCCGCATTGTCGGCGTTGCGCATCTTGCCAACGGCCCCGGCACAGATGCATCGCCTGTCGGCGATCAAGGCGCAGGCGGCCCATCAGGGGCGGCTGTTGCAGGCCGCGCTGCGCGGCGTGCAGGATGCCCGCGGCGCGCGGGCCAGCGGCAAGGCCTTCACCAGCTATGACAGTGCGGGCCGCGCCGGGCAGATCGGCACGCCGCGCCCGCGATTCGAGCAGCGCAGCTAGAGCGTGCCATAGTCATAAGATGGCAGGCATTCACCCGCCCGGCCGAGGCAGCGTTTGCAACCCGGAACGCGTTCGGCCCGCCGCGGGGGCGATAAAACGCGACAGGCTCCGGGCTGCCGGGGACGACCCGCATCAAGGTGACGATAATTCCAATAAAATCCGCTGGAAAAACCATTTTTGCTTAGGGGCTTGTTAGAGCTTTGTGGCGAGAGTTGCCGGGCACCTGAGCAAGGTGGCGTAACGGGGCCCGCAAGGCACGTTGCAGGCGTCAGAAGGACGCTTCGGGTGAACCTGCGAAAGCGGGTTCGATCAGGGCGCGGAACCAAGCGCCAGGCAACTTGAAGGAAGGGCACACCATGTCCAGTATTCTGACCAACACCAGCGCAATGGTCGCGCTGCAAACACTCAAAAGCGTCAACGCAGACCTCACCAAGACGCAAAGCGAAATCTCGACCGGTAAAACGGTTGCAACGGCCAAGGACAATTCGGCCGTCTGGGCGATTTCCAAGGTGATGGAATCCGATGTGAAAGGGTTCAAAGGCATCTCCGAAAGCCTGTCTCTG
The DNA here is from genome assembly GCF_058343375.1 of Alterinioella sp. Classification (NCBI taxonomy): domain Bacteria; kingdom Pseudomonadati; phylum Pseudomonadota; class Alphaproteobacteria; order Rhodobacterales; family Paracoccaceae; genus Alterinioella; species Alterinioella sp. The sequence goes on along the minus strand of NZ_JBTUJH010000039.1, from coordinate 34,649 downwards.
GGCGAATCCACGGTCGCGGTGGCGCGCAACGCGTCCGAAACCGTGACCGACCTGCTGATCGAAATCAAAGGCAAGGTCGTTGCCGCGCAGGAAGAGAATGTTGATCGCGCCAAGATCCAGACCGACATTGTCGCGCTGCGCGACCAGATCAACTCGGTCGTGAATGCGGCGCAGTTCAACGGCCTGAACCTTGTGAAGGGCACCGATGACGTGAATGTCCTGTCATCGCTTGATCGGGCCGAAAACGGATCGGTCACCGCCAGCAACATCACAATCGCGCGGCAGGACATGACGTCCGAGGCCGGTGTCTACGGCTCTGGCGCGTCGCTTGCCACCAATATCACGGCAGGCGCTGCAAGCATTGACAGCACCGGCGCGGCCAATTCGGTTGCGCTGACCTATGCCAATACGTCCGGTTCCGATGCGCTGGAACTGACGGTTGGCGGCTCGACCATCACCGTGGCCTTCGACACGGACGCCGCGACGATGATCGACAATGCCGAGGCGCAGATCAACGCGCTTGGCCTGACCGGAATTTCGGCATCCTCGAACGGGTCCGGCGTGCTGACGCTCAGCAACACCAATTCCTTTGAGGAATTCAATGTTGCCTGGAACCCCGGCAATACCGACACGATCGCCATGGCCAATTCCGGCACCGGCGGTAGTGCGGCTGCTGCCACCGGATCCGCCAACACCACACTGACCTATCGTGCGGAAGAAGTTGCCCTGTCCACCCAAGTGACGGTGAATGAAGGCGACAGCTATCGCATCAGCGTGAACGGAAATGATTATGATTATATCGCAGGCCAGGGTGAGACGATGGAGGACGTGGCGCGCGGGTTGAAAACTGCAGTCGATGCAGGCGGTGAAACAGGTGTTTCGACACAGGTGACCGGCAATTCCACGGATGGCTGGAATGTTCTTGTCGATTATGACGGGTCGGACTCAACCGCCGGTGCAACCATGACGCTGACCGATAATGGTCAGGCTGGTGGCACCGCGTCCGGCGGGTTGTTCGGGCTCGACAATATCGACGTCACCTCCAATGCCGGCGCGGATTCGGCGCTTGAAAACGTCGAGACGCTGATCTCGAACTCGATCGACGCGGCGGCATCTTTTGGTTCGGCGCAGGGCCGGATCGAAACCCAGACCAACTTCATCGACTCGCTGGTCGATTCGCTGAAGGCCGGGATCGGGACATTGGTCGATACGAATATGGAGGAGGCTTCGGCCAAGCTCCAGGCGCTGCAGGTGCAGCAGCAATTGGCCACCCAGTCACTGTCGATCGCCAACCAGGCACCGCAGTCGATCCTTTCGCTCTTCCGGTAAGGGCAGGTCTCGGGCCGGGGCCGTTCCACGCCCTGGCCCGGCTTCTCCGCTAACCGGCAATGACCCCACTCGGAAGGATATTTCCCCGTGACCTCATCATTTCTTGCCAAATCGGCCTATAATTCGGTGAATTCCGCCGTCAGAACCGAACGTGGCACCGAACATGCCGCCTTTGAACGCGTCACGGCGCAATTGTCGCGCGCCGCCGGCCCCGATGCCAGCATGCTCGACCGCGCCACGGCCCTGCATGACAATCGCAGGCTCTGGACATTGATGGCCGCCAATGTGGCAGATGCCAATAATGCCCTGCCCCAGACGCTGCGGGCGCAGATCTTCTATCTGGCCGAATTCACCCTGCAACACAGCCGCAAGGCGCTGACCGACGGGCTGCCATTTACGCCCCTGATCGACATCAACACCGCCGTGATGCGCGGTTTGCGCGGGGAGGCGCAGGCAGCATGAGCGGTCTTGTCCTGAAACTGAGCCCGAAAGAACGGGTGCTGATCAACGGCGCGGTGGTTGAAAACGGGGATCGCCGGTCGCGGCTGTCGATCATGACGCCAAACGCCAATATCCTGCGCCTGCGCGACGCCATCCACCCTGATGAGGTGACGACGCCGGTCCGCCGGGTCTGCTATATCGCGCAGCTTGTCCTGTCGGGTGACGCCCAGGAAGAAGAGGCGCGGATGCAACTGCTGCGTGGCATCGAACAGCTGAGCCAGGTGTTCACCGATCCTGACAGCCGCAGCCAATTGGCGAGCGCAACCGATCACATGGTCAGCGGCAATGTCTATCAGGCATTGAAGGCCCTGCGGGCGCTGTTGCCGCGCGAGGAAAGGCTGATTGCGGCGCGTTCGTCGTGAGCTATTCGCCCGTCCTCCCGTTTGGCGGCTATTCCGGCTGGCAGTTTCTCAATCGCACGATCGAGGCCCAAAGCGCGGCCATGGCGGCCACGCCGGCACAGTCCCGCGATATGGCGTATTTCCGGGAAAACATCGGCAAGATCGACAGCGCCGAAGCGCTGGTCAGGGATTACCGCCTCTTGCGTGTGTCCCTGACCGCCTTCGGGTTGCAGGATGACCTGCCAAACAAGGCCTTTATCCAGCGTATTCTGGATGATGGCACCACCGATGATGATGCGCTGTCGAACCGGCTGGCCGACAAGCGCTACCGGGAATTTTCGCAGGCGTTCGGTTTTGGCACCGATCTGCCGCCGCTGTCGCGTCTGCCGGGGTTCGCTGACAAGATCCTCGACAGGTTTCAGGATCTCAGTTTCGAGCAGGCCGTGGGCGAGGTGAATGGCGACATGCGGCTGGCGCTGAATGCGGCGCGCGAATTGCCGGAGATGGCGGCGGGTGAAGGCAGCGAGGCCACCTTGTGGTTTCGGGTCATGGGCAACACGCCGTTGCGCAATGTTATGGAAACCGCGTTTGGCCTGCCTGCCTCGGTGGGCGCGCTGGATCTGGACCGGCAGTTGGAAATCTTTCAGGATCGCGCCGACAGTGTTCTGGGATCGGACAGCATCACCCAGTTTTCCGACCCGGAAAAGCTCGATGACCTGATCCGTCTCTTTTTGCTGAGGTCGCAATTGGCGCAGTTCAGCTTTGCCACCTCCTCGGCCTCGATTGCGCTGACCCTGCTGCGGGGTGGTTGAAGCTCTTCTCGGAAAGCTTGAGACAGGGCGTATCCCTTGACGCGTTGAAATCCTTGATTTCAGGCAGCGTCAAGGGGGTCAGGTTTTCCGGGAAGTGGCCTGATCGGCGGCGGCCAACACGGATTCCAGCGCCTCAAACCCGGCCTCGGGGCTGTCGCTATCTGCCGTCAGGAAAGCGTCCAATCCGGGCCAGACCTTGATGGCGGCGTCAATATTGGCATCCGACCCGCTGGTATAAAGCCCGGCCTGCAACATCAGTTCGGCCCGGTCATAGGCCCCAAGATGACGCCGCGCGGTGGCAATCTTCAGGTTCTGCTCGGCCGAGGCCGCACGGGGCAGGCTGCGCGACACCGACCGCAGCAGGTCAATCGCCGGGAACCGCCCGCGCTCGGCGATCTCACGGCTCAGCACCACATGCCCGTCCAGCACGCCGCGCAGCGTATCGGCCACCGGTTCCTCCATATCCGAGCCGGCAACCAGAACCGACAATATGGCCGTGATGTCGCCCTGTTCGGCGGTTCCCGGCCCGGCGCGTTCGCATAGCGACATCACCGCCTGCGCCATCGACGCCGGATAGCCGCGCAGCGCGGCCGGCTCGCCCGAGGCGACGGCCACCTCACGATGGGCCTGGGCAAAGCGGGTGATACTGTCGGCCAGCAACAGCACATGCGCGCCCTGATCGCGGAAATATTCCGCCACGCTCATCATGGTCCAGGCCGCGCGCTGGCGCACCAGCGGTGATCGGTCGGATGTGGCGGCGATGACGACCGAGCGTTTCAAACCCTCTTCGCCCAGAGTTTCTTCAACGAAATCACGCACTTCGCGGCCACGTTCCCCGATCAGGCCAATCACGATCACATCGGCGGCCACGCCGCGCGCCAGCCGTGACAGAAGATGCGACTTGCCGACGCCGGAGCCTGCGAAAAGACCAAGCCGCTGGCCCTGGACGATCGGCAAAAGCGTGTCGAACACGGCCAGCCCGGTTGGCAGACGCGCACCCATGGCGCGGCGCCGGGTGGCGGGCGGCGGGGCCGTCTGCAAGGCCCGTGGCGCGGGGCCGGGAAACAGCGCCCGCCCGTCCAGCGGCGCGCCGTCAGGGTCGATCACCCGCCCGATCCAATGCCCCCCCGGCGCGATCATCCGCGGCCCCAGATGGCGCGCGCTGTCGCCCAGGCGAAGACCTTCGACCTTGGCCTCGGGCAGAACCTGCGCCCGGCCTTGCGTCATGCGCACGATCTCGGCCCGGATGCCGTTCGCGATCTCGACCGCATCGCCAAGCGCCGCGACCCGGTTCAGCCCCTCGATCCAGAGACTGTCGGCCTGAAGCTCTACCACATGACCGATGGAATGGACCGCCCGCATGCCGCCGATCCGGGACAGCAGCGGCTCGAAAAGGGGCTGTGGCATGGCTGTCTCCGTCACTCTGCGAATCCGTCACTTACGGTTTCTAAAGGAATCAGGGTTAAGCCTTGGTGTAGTCAAATCGAGGGAGAAGCCCCGATGTTCAATAATCTGGAAATTCTGGGGCTTGCCCAGGCCCGTGCCCAACATGCGGCGGCGCGGCAGGTGCAGGTTGCCACGAATATCGCCAATGCCGATACGCCGGGATACCGGGCGCGCGATGTTGCGCCCTTTGACCAGGTGTTCCGGGCCGGGGGCGGCGACCCCGGCGACCATCTCACTATCAGAATAATCGATGCCGGGGGGCCTGAATCGCCCAATGGCAACACCGTCTCGCTAGAGGTGGAAATGGTCCGCTCGGTCGAGGCGCAGCGCGATCACGCAAGGGCGCTGTCGATCTATCGTTCCGCGATGAATGTTCTGCGCGCCGGTCTGGGCCGATAGGAGGAATGCGGGATGACTGATTTCAGCAGCGCCCTTGCCATTGCCGCCAGCGGCATGCGCAGTCAGACCACGCGGCTGACCCATGTATCGGAAAATATCGCCAATGCCGACACGCCCGGATATCGCCGCAAGCTGACCAGCTTTCAACCTGATCGCGACGCAGTCCCCGGTGCCGTCACCACCGGCCCGGTGCGGCTGGACCGGACGGCGCTGCCGCAGATATTCGACCCGTCGCACCCGCTGGCGGATGCGTCGGGATATTACAGCGGGTCCAATGTCGACCTGATCGTGGAAATTGCCGATGCGCGCCAGGCGCAACGCAGCTACGAGGCCAATCTGCGCGTCTTTGATCAGGTGCGCCAGATGTCATCCGAGCTGAACGATCTGCTGCGCCGGTAAGGAGGAATATGGATGGATATCAGAGCAACACTCGCGGCCCAGAGCTATGGCCAGGCCAGACAGGCCACCCAGATCGCGGCACCGCAGGCCGATGGCGATGCGGCCAATGCCTTTTCCGAGGCGATCCGCAACTTTACCGACACCGTGCAACGGGGCGAAAACATGGCCACCGCGGCGATGACCACCGGGGCCGACCCCTACGCATTGGTCACCGCGCTGGCGCAAACCGAACTGGCGGTCGAAACCGCCGTGACGGTGCGCGACAAGGTGGTCGAGGCCTATCAGGAAATCTTGCGGATGCCGGTCTGATGGATGAGATGATCTTTTTCGATACGCTTCGGCAAGGGCTATGGGTTGCCGTCAAGATATCCACCCCGATTCTGGCTGTGGCTCTGGTGGCAGGCCTTGCGGTGGGTCTGTTCCAGGCGCTGACCTCGATTCAGGAATTGTCGCTGACCTTCGTGCCGAAACTGGCCGCGATTCTGGCGGTTTTCTGGGCCTCGATGGGGTTCATGACCCAATCGCTGACCTCCTATTTCACCGATCAGCTGATCCCTTTGATGGCGGGCATGTGATGGACAGCTCGCTTTACACGACCTTGACCCGGCAATCCGGCCTGATGCGCGAAATGCAGAGCGTGGCCAATAATATTGCCAATCTCTCGACCACCGGGTTCCGCGCCGAAGGGGTGATCTTTGCCGAATATGTCGCTGAACTGGAAGGTGCCAGTGGTGGCAGCCTGTCGATGGCGAACGCGTCGGGGCGGCTGGTGCAGATGCGCCAGGGCGACCTTGATCCGACCGGCGGAAATTTCGATTTTGCCATTGAAGGCGATGGGTTTTTCCTGCTGCAAACGCCCGATGGCGAAAGCCTGACCCGGGCCGGCAGCTTCATGCCGGGGGCCACCGGTGAATTGGTAAACTCTGACGGGTATCTGTTGCTTGATGCCGGCGGCGCGCCGATTTTCGTGCCGCCCGATGCGCAAAGCATCAGCCTGGCGCGCGATGGCACGCTGTCTGCCGATGGCCGGCCGCTGGCGCTGCTTGGGCTGTGGCAGCCGGTTGACCCCGGCGACCTGGCCCACCGCGACGGCGTGCGCTTTGCGGTCGAGGGTGAGATGGAGCCGGTGCTGGAAGCCACGATTCTGCAAGGATTTCTGGAAAGCTCCAACGTTGATCCGGTGGGCCAGATCGCCCGCATGATCGAAGTGCAGCGCGCCTATGAGATGGGCCAGGGTTTCCTGGAACGCGAAGATGAACGGGTGCGCGGCTTCCTGCGCACGGTCGGAGCCCAAGTTTAACGAAAGGAGGCCGCGATGCGCGCCTTGATGATTGCAGCAACGGGCATGAGCGCCCAACAGATGCGGGTGGAGGTGATCTCCAACAACCTCGCCAATATGAACACCACCGGCTACAATGCACGCCGGGCCGATTTTGTTGATCTGATGTATCAGCAGCAGACCCGGGCCGGAACCATCAGCGCCTCGGATGGGTCAGTGGTGCCCGCCGGCGTGCAGCTTGGTCTGGGCGTGCGGCCGTCGGCGGTGTCGATGAATGTGGCGCAAGGCAGTCTCAGCCAGACCGGCGGCGATCTTGATGTCGCCATCGAAGGGCGCGGCTATCTGGAAGTGACCCTGCCCTCGGGCCTGCCCGCCTATACCCGCGACGGCAGCCTGAACCGGACCGGAGACGGGCTTATCGTCACCTCGGAAGGGTTTGCCGTGGCCCCCGGCATCACCGTGCCCGACGATGCCCGCAGCATCTCGATCAACGCCCAGGGCGAGGTCTATGCCTATTTCAACGACCGGGTCGAACCTGAATTGCTTGGCCAGTTTTCGCTGGTGAATTTCTCCAATGATCGCGGGTTGGAGGCGATGGGGTCGAACATGTTCATCGAAACCGCCGCCTCAGGCCCCGCCATTCTTGGCGATCCCGGTGAGGATGGGCTGGGCACGCTCAGGCAAGGCTATCTGGAGGACAGCTCGGTCGATGCGGTGCGTGAGATTACCGACCTGATCGAGGCGCAGCGCGGCTATGAGCTGAACGCCAAGGTCATCACGGCGGCCGATCAGATGCTCGGTGCCACGACGCAGATCCGCTGATATGCGGGTTCTGGTCGTGTTCTTGTTTCTGACCGCCCCGGCGCTGGCGGAAACGGTGGTTGCCAATGGCACCATCCGCTCGATGGCCGTGATCGGCCCCGCCGATGTGCGCCTGATCGAAGACGACACGCCCGGTGCCCTGGCCGAGCTGGCGGCCGCCATCGGCATGGAGGCACGGGTCAATCTTTACCCCGGTCGCCCCATTCGCCCCGGCGATCTGCGCCAGCCCGCGGTCATTAACCGCAATGAAATCATCACCCTGCAATATAGCGGCAACGGGATTCTGATCGTGACCGAAGGGCGCGCGCTGGATCGTGCGGGCATCGGGGAACGGCTCAGGGTGCTCAACCTCGCGTCTCGCACAACTGTCACTGCAACGGTTCTGGAAGCAGGAACAGCTTCCGTCGGCCCCACTCGATAATGAGGTTTCCCATGCGATATCATACCGTTCTTGCCATCGGCCTGATGGTCGTCGCAACATTTCTGGCCGGGTGCGGGCGAATGGCCGATGTCGGACGGCGCCCTGATTTCAACCCGGTCACCGATGGCAATGAATTCTATGCGATGAGCGTCATGCCAATGCCGGTTTCGCTTCAGCAGGAGGAGCCAGGTGCCGCATCCTCGCTCTGGTCGGGCGGGCGCCAGTCGCTGTTGGGCGACCGGCGCGCGGTGCAGCGCGGCGATATCCTGACCGTGGTGATCGAAATTGACGAAAGCGCCGAGATATCCAATTCCTCGAACCGGTCCCGGTCCGGGTCTGAACAGATGGGTGTGCCCAATTTCTTTGGCATTCCGCAACGCATTGACCGGGATCTGCCCGATGGTGCCAGCATGGGCAACGCGGTTGATCTCAGCTCGTCGGGGCAATCTGCGGGCCAGGGATCGGTGCGGCGCAACGAAGAGCTGACGCTGCGCATCGCGGCCACCGTCACCGATGTGTTGCCCAATGGTGTGATGCGGATCGAAGGGTCGCAGGAAGTGCGGGTCAATTTCGAATTGCGCGAACTGCTGGTCAGCGGCTATGTCCGCCCCGCCGATATCTCGCGCCAGAATGAAATCACCTATGACAAGATCGCCTCGGCCCGCATTTCCTATGGCGGGCGCGGGCAGATCACCGATGTGCAGCAGCCGCGCTATGGGCAACAGGTTGCCGATATTCTTTTGCCATTCTGAGGCCCCGCCATGCTGCGTATCCTGCTCCCCGTTCTGCTGTTGCTTGCCGGTCTCGGCGGCGGCGTCGCTGCGGGCAGAATGCTGTCCGGGGGGGGGGATGCTGCGGCCACCGAAGGCGATGCGGATGCCGGATATGGCGAGGATGAGACCGACGGGTCCGAGACTGACGCATATGGCAGCAGCGATGGCTATGGCGATGCGGCTGATCCATCCAGCCCCTATGAATATGTTCGCCTCAACAACCAGTTCATCGTGCCGGTCATCCGTCATGGCTCGGTGCGGTCGCTGGTTGTCCTGTCGCTGACCGTTGAGGTCCTGAATGGCGAAAACACCCTGGTCTATGATCGCGAACCGCGCCTGCGCGATGCCTTTCTGAGGGTCATGTTCAGCCATGCCAATGTCGGTGGCTTCGATGGCAGCTTTACCACGGTCGAAGCCATGGCCCCGCTGCGCAGCGGGTTGCTGGAAGCGGCGCGGCAGGTTCTGGGTGAGGTGGTGAATGATGTGCTGATCGTTGATATTGTCCGTCAGGACGCCTGATCCCCGAGCTTTGCCAGAACCTGTCTGCGGCCCTCCTCGAACCGGGCGGCCTCGCGCGCGGTTTCGGCCCCGACCCTGGCGCGTGCGGCCTCTGCCGACAAGGCCTGCATCCTGATCTCGAACCCTGCCATCCAGCGTGCCGTCTGGGCCGCGGTCGCGGGATCGAGCAGGCCGGGCTGCACGCGGCATTTCTTCTGCAAGATATCAGACCGCTGGGTTTCCAGCGCGTGCAGGTGGCGCAACCGGGTGGCGGCGGCGGCTTTTGCGCGGGTCGCCTTGATCTCGGCGATCTGGGTCAGCAGGGCCAGGCGCTTGGCGTCGATGCGTTTCATGTCAGGGCCCCGGCGATCTTGCGCATCCGATCGGCAAATCGGATGGCGGCTGCAACGGCGCGGTAGTGATCCTGGGCGATCCCCTGGCCCAGCTCGACCGAGGCAAAAAGCGCCCGCGCGGTGGGCGGGTCGCTGAAGATGGGCACGCCGGCCTCGGCCGCGACCTCGCGGATGCGCGCCGCGCCATGATCGACCGCCTTGGCCACGCAGACGGGCACCTCGCCCTTGTCACGGTTCCATTTCAGCGCGACGGCGTAATGCGTCGGGTTGACCACAACCACATCGGCCTCGGGCACCTCTGTCAGCATCTTGTTCAGCGCGATGTTGATCCCCTTCTCACGCCGCTGCTGTTTCATATGGGGATCGCCATCGCTTTTCTTGGTTTCATCCACCAGTTCCTGCCGGTCCATCCGGTGTTTGCGATGATGCGCGCCGATCTGCCAGAAATAATCGATCACCGCCAGCAGCGCCGCCAGCATGGTCACGGCGGTCAGAAATTCAAGCGTCAGGCGGCCAAGCTCTCCGGTGATCTGCCCGGCCGAGGCATAGTTCATGCCCAGGATCCGATCCCGCCGGATCCAGAGCACCCAGGCCAGAAGAGCACCATATATCATCAGTTTGGCACCGGATTTCGCGAATTCGAACAGACCGTTACGACCAAATTTGTTCTTGGCATTGGCAAGCATCGAAATGCGCGAAGCCTTGGGCACCACCTTGGTCGGTGTAAACAGAATGGCGCGTTGCGCGAATAGCGACAGGATCAACAACGCACTTGGCACCACCAGGATGGTGCCCACCGGAACGGCCAGGCTGATCAGCAACGGGCCCGATACCGCCTGCCCGCCGGGCGACAGCATCACCTGCGACAGTTCCGGCGCCTGATCCAGCAAAATCGACAGGGTGGTTCCGAGCGACGACCCGATGGCCGGGCCAAACAACGTCAGAACCAGGAGAAACCCGCCATAGGTGATGGCAGCGTTCAAATCGGTCGACCGGACGATCTCGCCCTTTTTTCGGGCCTCTTCCAGGCGGGTGGGGGTTGGGTCATATGGCTTGTCGCCGGGGGAAGTATCCTCGCTCATGGCGGTATGCTCATGGGTGCGGCAAGCGTGGCCTGCATCATCTGCATCCAGGCCGGCAGAAGGAAAGGTGTCGACAGAAACAACAAGAAGAGCCCGCCAAAGGTGATCGCGGGCGCGCCGACAAAGGCCACCAATAGCTGTGGCATGGCCTTGTTGATGACGCCAAGCGCCACATTGTAAAGCACCGACGCAATCAGAAACGGGGCCGCCAGCGAAAACGCCAGCCGAAAGGCCGCAGCCACGCGCGCCGTGCCCCAGGCCCCGATGTCGCCGGCCAGCGGCACCTGGCCTGCGGGCAGAACGTCATAGCTGGCGATCAGCATCCGCGCGACAAGAATGTGAAAGCCCGACATCACCGCCAGCGTCATCCCTGCCAGCATCAGGAAATTCGCCATTGCCGGTTGCGGCTCGGGGGCGGCACCGCCTGCGATTTGTGACAGCGATGTCGACTGCGCGGCCATGGAGCCTGCAATCTGCAACGCGTGAACCACGAACCGGACGGACAGGCCGATCAGCAGGCCCGCCAAGGGCTCGGTCAGGAAATATACCGCGTTCAGCGTCGCCGCGCTGCGGGTCAGTTGCGGGGCCAGCGCCGGGGCCAAAAGGGCCGTCATCGCCAGGGCCGCGCCCAGGCGGACCCGCGGCGGGATAAACTGTTCGGCCAGCGTGGGCAGAACCAGGAAACAGGCCCCGACGCGTAGAAAAACCAGGATCGCCATCATCAGCCAGCTCTGCGAGGTGCCCAGGATCTCGGCCAGCGGCAGGGTCATGGGGCCGCCACGCCAACCAGGGCCGGTTTGGCCTCCAGCCCGATTTCTTCAAATGACAACACCGGGTTGAGGATGCCGCGCGACAACAGCACCGTGCGCAGAAACCGGCGCCGCAGCGATGACGTGACGATGGCCGGATAGGTGCCGTTTTCGCCCGCCTGCGCGACCTTGTCGCCAACGGCCTTTGCCAGCGTGTTGAAAATCTCGGGTGGCAGCGCCACCTCGGGCTGGCCGCCCTCACCATTCATCTGGTGCTCGGCAAAGATGTCCTCCCATTGGCCGGCCAGTTGCACCATCGGCAGCGTGCCATCGTCGCGCTTCAACTCGGATACCAGTTGAAAGCCAAGCCGCTGGCGGACATGTTCGCAGATGAGGTTGGGTTGTTTCAGGGACGGGTGCGCCTCGGCGATCGCCTCGAGGATCAGGGGCAGATTGCGGATCGAGACCTGTTCCGCCAGCAACAGCCGCAAGACGGAATGCAAGATATCCATCGGAACCTTGTCGGGGACAAGCTCGTTCAGAAGGCGGCGGTTGCCTTCGGATCGGGTCGGATCCGACAGTTCCACAAACGCATCGAGCTGGCGTTGCAGCGCCTTGAACGTCAAAAGCCGCGACAGGTTTTTCTTCAGTGTTTCCATCAGATGGGTGGCCAGAACTTCGCCTGGCGCAACCACGGTGGCCCCGGTCAGCGTGGCCCTGTCACGGTCTTGCGGGGCGATCCAGCGGGCCGGCGCGCCATAGACGGGCTCAGAGACATCGCGCCCCGGCGGCAGGGCGGTTTCATCGCCGGATTTCAACAGCAGGAGCCCGTCAATATCCAGTTCCGATCGGGCATGTTCAACGCCCTGAATGCGAATCGAATAGGTGCCCGGCGGCAGGTCATCGCGGTCAGTCAGGCGGATCTCGGGCAGGATCAGGCCAAAGCTGCGCGCGATGTGGTCGCGCATATTGCGGATGCGGGCATCAAGCCCGTTGGCCGGATCGAGCGCCATGGCAACCAGATCGGGTGCGAATTCGACGTGAATATCGTCCAGTTCCAGGACATCGCCGATGCGCTCGGTGGTCTCGGGCGTGTCAGCTTGCGCCCCTTTGGCGGTGTCTTCTGCCTCTTTGTGGATCGTCGCAGACCGGAAATATGCGGCCGTCGCCAGACCCCCGGCCGCCAGCATGAAGGGCAGAAAGGGCAGGCCGGGCACGACCGCGAACACCGCCATCAGGGCCGCAACGGTCGCCAGCGCGGTGGGGTGGCGGCCAAGCTGCGTAAACAGCGCCACATCGGTCGCCCCCGACGTGCCGCCGCGCGCCAGCAAAAGGGCCGAGGCAATGGCGATGATGACGGCGGGAATTTGCGAGACCAGACCATCGCCGACGGTCAGAACCGCGTAGGTTTCAAACGCCTGTTTCAGTGGCATGCCGTGCATCACGGTTCCGAAAATCAGCCCCATGACAAGATTCAAAAGAGTGATCAACAGCCCCGCGACCGCATCGCCCTTGACGAATTTCGAGGCCCCGTCCAGCGAGCCGAAAAACGTGGTCTCGGCCTGTTCGCGTTCGCGCCGTGCTTTTGCCTCGGCATGGTCGATGGCCCCGGCCGACATGTCACTGTCGATGGCCAATTGGCGCCCGGGCATGCCATCAAGGGCAAACCGCGCGCCAACCTCGGCCATGCGGGCGGCCCCTTTGTTGATCACGATAAAATTCACGATCAGCAAAACGCCAAAAACCACCAGCCCCATCACGACATTGCCGCCCATCACGAAATTGGCGAAGCCTTCGATCACGTCGCCGGCGGCATTGGTGCCGGTATGGCCATTGCCAATGATGAGCTTGGTGGAGGAGACATTGAGCGAGAGCCGCAGCATGAGCGAGGCCAGCAGCACCGTCGGGAAGGCAGAGAAATCCAGCGGGCGTTCGATGAAAAGCGTGACGGTGAAAATCAGGATTGCCAGCCCGAAGGACATGGCAAGACCAATGTCCAGCACCCAGGACGGCACCGGCAGGATCATCATCACGATGACCGACATCAGCGCGAATGCAAACAGGATCGTGGGCTGGAAGATATCCCGAATGCTCATGTTGCCCTGGCCTTTCTGACCACAGCGCACCCTGCTGGCTGCGCCGATTCCAAACCCAATCAAATGATTTATAATTTCAGAGGGTTACCAATTTCTTAGCTGCCCGGAATTGCAGGTCTCAGCAGATTTTCAACCGCCGCCCGCATGTCGCGGCTCCGGGTCAGCAACGCGGTGATCTCAGCGGCGCTGCTGGCGGCGGCGGGCGCGGCCATGTCAGCGAAGATGGCGGCAGGCTCAGCCTCGGAACTGGTCGTCATATCGCGGTTGATCCGGTCGAAGGCGGCGCTCAGTATCTCGCGATCCGGGGCCCGGTCGGAGCCGCCCGCCATGATGATTTCCCGGGTCAGATCGGGCAGGCCGCGGGCCAGAAAATAACTGGCGACCTGACGGCGGTAGGCGGGCGACGGGAACTGCCCGAACTGGTCAATCTCGGGTGAGGACAGCAAAATCAAAAGCTGCGCCGTCTGACCCTGATCCATCAGGATATCGATGACATCGGTAAAGATCGGCATGGCGGCCGAGGCATCGCTGCCCATCGCCGCGTTCAGGCGTTGCAGGATGGGGTCAAGATTGCCGGCCAGCGCATGGGCCAGCGCGGTGACATGGACCAGGCCATTCACATCGGGCGGCGGGTCGGTCTCAAAGATCAACGCCTCAGCGGCCAGAAGATCGGCGGGCCGGGCCCGGCCTTCGGTGGCAATCTGGGCGCGCAGGCGGTGCGTCATGGCCGCGACGGTATTGACGCTGCTGACATGGGCCGGCGGCGCAGAGGCATTGGCGCGCAAGGCGGCGTTGTCGGGTGCGGCCTCTGCCAGATCGAGGTCGAGAAGCGCCAGCGTTTCACGCCCAAGGCGGCCGCCACGGTTCAGATTTGCCCGAACCTCCAGCGCCGCGGCCTCGGCACCAAGGGTGATAAAATTGCGCGCCAGGGTGGGGCCGAAAAGGTCGCGCAGCGTCGCGGGCAAGGCAAAGAAACCGGCCAGGATGCGGGCGCTGGTCTCAGCGTCCGGGCGGTCCTGGCCGGGGCCGGTGAGAAAAAGCCAGAATGTCATTGCCGCATCACAACCCTCGCGCGCGTCAAAATCGCCAAGCCAGCCATGGGTTCCGTATTCCACATACATCGCCAGCCCGCTGAAAAATGGCGACGGGCGGTCCATCTGGTCCAGCCAGAACGCAGCCTCGGCCCCGAACCCGTAATACAGGTAGAACTCCGCCAGCAATGCCGCACGCGCCGGCACCAGCTGGCCGCGATCATCGTAAAGCCCGACCCTGAGCGCCCCGACGCCGTTGGCAAAGCTCATCCCGTCGGACCATTCCGCGGCGGGACGGGCGGGCGGGTTGATGCAGGACGCGGAGGGTTGCGGTTGCAGCCGTCCGGGCCGGGTGTTGGCCCGCAGATCGAACGCGTTGGCGATGTCCAGAGGCGGTGGATCTTGCGCGGGTGGCACCGCCATATCGGGCATTTGCGGCATGGCTTCGGCTGTCTCGGGCGCGGTGTCGGGGGTGGTGTCGGGCACGGCCGGGACCGGATCACCAGCCTCAAATGACATGCCGGGAGCCACATCCAGCAAGCCGGCGGCGGTGGCGCGGGCCAATTGCTCGGCCAGGGCGTTTCCGGCATCGCTCACGTCGATACCCGGCCCGGTGTCGCCCATTGCACGAAAGGGCGGTGCCAATGGTGATGGGGCCAATTCGGGCAATACCGGTGCCGCCCGCGTGCCGGCAAAAAGCGGCAGGTCGAGGGGGGGGTCGGGTGGCAATGCGGCCACGGGTTCGGGCGGCGGGTCAGGAATATAGGGCGTGTCGTCGATATCAATGACGGCGTAATCACCCTGAAACCGCTCGATCCTGACCGTGCAGGGGCAGGCGAGGCTCAGATGCAGCCCATCCTCGGACCTGATCGCGGA
The DNA here is from genome assembly GCF_058343375.1 of Alterinioella sp. Classification (NCBI taxonomy): domain Bacteria; kingdom Pseudomonadati; phylum Pseudomonadota; class Alphaproteobacteria; order Rhodobacterales; family Paracoccaceae; genus Alterinioella; species Alterinioella sp. Next base: position 19,442 of record NZ_JBTUJH010000039.1, on the reverse strand, counting down.
CAGCCGGGTGCGCCCGATCATCTCAAAGACGCGCGAGACGTCAAAATCGGGCGTGTCGGGCGAAAAGCGAATGATAACCCCCGCCTCATCGCGGGTTACCTGCCAATTCCGGTCGGCCCCGATGCGCGCCACCAGACGGGTAAAGCCGTCATGTTCGCCCGATTGAACCGGCACGCTCTGAGCCGCGGCAAGGTTGCCGGTAAACGCGAAAAGCAGCGCCGCAATGCCCGCAAGCAGCCTCATGCCGCCGCCTGTCTTAGCCCCTTCAGGGCATCCTCAAGATCGTTGAAGGACGGACGGTTGCGCCCCGGTGTATTCTGACGCCCGACCTCGATACAGATATTCGTTGCATGGTTGTGCAGATTGGCGACCAGAACCTCGCGGATAAGGCCGTAAAAACTGTGCTCCTCCTCGACCACGGATTTTACGCGGGCTGCAAACGGGCCCACCAGGCCATAGGCCAGGAACACGCCCAGAAACGTCCCGACCAACGCGCCGCCGATAAGTTTGCCCAGAACTTCAGGAGGTTGATCAATCGAGCTCATGGTCTTGATCACGCCCAAAACGGCGGCAACAATACCAAGCGCCGGCAAGCCATCGGCGATGGTCTGCAACGCATGCGAGGAATGCATCGCGTGGTGCAGATTGCTCTCCAGCCGTTTCTCCAGCACATCTTCAACCTGATGCGGATCGTCGAAATTGAGCGAGGCCGCACGCAGCGTGTCGCAAATCAGATCCACCGCTTCCGCATCGGACAGGATCCTGGGATAGGTGCTGAAAATGGACGATTCGGCCGGGTTTTCGGTGTGTTCCTCCAACGCGACCGCGTTTTCGCGACCAAGCCGGATCAGCTCGTAGAGCAGACAGAGCAGATCGCGGTAATCGTCAAGCTTCCATTTCGGTCCCTTGAAAACCTTGACCACATCCTTGACCGTGTGTTTCACGCCAGCGAAATCGTTGGACAGCATGAAGGCCCCCACCGCGGCCCCACCGATCATCGTGATCTCATAGGGCAATGTGTAGAGGATGATTTCAAGCTTCCCGCCCGAGGCGAGGTAGCCACCGAAGACCATGCCGAAAATCACGATTATGCCGATAATTCCTACCATGCTGAACCTTTTCCCCTATCTGACATGTCAGGGTTGCGCGTTGGCTGCGGCGGCGGATGACATCGGTGCAGATGCGTTGCGCGTCGCCAGCAGAACCGAGATCGAATAGGCAATCGGCGGGTCAAGCTCAGCCAGAACGCCCGCAGCAGCCTCCGATTGCATGCGGCCCAGAAATCCGGCGGCAAAACTGGGGTCCATCTGCGAAAACAGCGCCGCCGCGTCACTGGAATCCATGGTTTCATACATATCGGTCAGGAGTTCGAGATCGGATTCAGCGGCCGAATCAGACAATGAAAGAAGCGCTTCCAGCCGGGCCTCGGTTTCTTCCAGGGCGGCCAATTGGCCGGCAACCATCGCCTCGGCCTCTTCGACCACCCGTTCGCGCGCGGCGATCAATGCTTCGCGTTCATCCAGCGCCTCGGCGCGCCCCACCACCCGCGCCAGCGCCAGTTCCAGCGATTCCAGCGACGTGCCCTGGGACATGTCCCGCGACATGGCCGGCGTCTCGGGCGTTGGCTCGGGCGCATCGCCGGCCGAGGCGAAGGCGAGGTCGAGGGTGCCTATGCGCAAAATTCCCGAGGCCATGAAAAGCATGAAAAAGGCGATCAGGCCAATGCGTTGCCAGGGGCCGCGACGCGACGTATTCTTACGTGCTGGTTTCATTGCCCTACCCCTGACCCGCCAGCCGCGACGTTGATTTCAGAAACATCGGCACCGGGCCCTCTTGGGTGTCTTTTGCCGCGTGCCTGCGAGAGCCGAACATGATCACAGGCTCTGCTTCGGGGGCTGCCTCAGGTTCAGCCGGTTCCTGCCGGGGCGCATCCGTGGCAGCCATGGCTTCGGTGGCGGTCGGTGGGGCCTCACCGACATCGTGGCAGGCCGACAGCATCAACTCCAATTCCTCCAGCAGGGTCCGGGCATCGGCGTTCAGTTTCTCCAATCGGGTGGCGGACCCTTCCGAGCCTGATCTGGTCTCGGCCAGCGCCTTGCTCATGTCGTCAACCTGCGCCGACAGCACCGCAATCGCCCCGCCCAACCCGTTATCGATGCGCGACAACCGGGTCAGGCGGCGCGACAGAATCAGGCAGAAAAACCCCGCCCCGAGGGTCGCTGCAATCAGCAGAATATCGGAGACATTGCTCAGGATCATATCCATTCAGTTCACCACGAATTCAGTTACAAGAAGGTCGCGCACCAGCACGTCGCCGGTGACGATCTGGACCCGGCGCAACAGTTGCGCACGCAGACGGACAAGGGTGCGGGGGTCGTTCAGCTCCTGCATGTCGATCACCCGAAGATAGCTGTTGAGCACGTCCAGCACGCGCGGCAGCAGGTTGGCCACCGCTTCGGCATCATCGGGCGCGACCTCAAGTTCGGCGGTGAACAGAAGCTGGCGGCCCTGTGCGCCAGAGCCGATCGTGATCACCATCGGGTTCAGCGGGACAAAGGCCACTTCTTCAAGCTCGGGCCGGATATAGGTGGCGGCCTCTTCGTCATCGCCGCCTTCGTGGCCGCTGCCCTGGTCATCATCATATCCGGCGCTTTCCGCAGATCCGCCAAGCGGGCCGCTGGTCGCCGCCCAATAGCCGCCCGCAGCGCCGGCGATGGCAAGCACCAGGCCGAAAATCAACGGAATCAGCATGCCCTTTTTCTTTGGGGTTGGGTCCGCACCGGGCTCAATCTCTGCCACCTTCCGCACCTCCTGCGCTTTTTTTGGCTTCCCGACCATAAGCCGATCAGCACTAACCAAATCTTAAGCGAGCTGCGTTTTGATCGGCGCTGTCAGGCCAGAACGGCTGAGAGGAGAAATTACCGGTGCAGCAGCTCATTGATACCTGGGGGGGCCTTGATATCCGGCGACGTGCAACCCTTGTCGGCGGGATCGCGGGGTTGCTGACGGTGCTGTTTCTGTTGTCCCGGATGGCGATGGCCCCCAGTTACGCCCTGCTCTATTCCGGGCTTGATCCGGCCGCCGCGGGAGAGGTGATTTCAGCGCTAGAGGCACGTGGCGTGCGCTATCAGGTGCGCGGTGATTCGATCCATGTCGAGCAGATCAACCGCGATGCCCTGCGCATGTCGCTGGCCGGCGAAGGTCTGCCTGCATTGGGCGCACAGGGCTATGAGCTGCTTGATTCGCTGTCCGGGTTCGGCACCACGTCGCAGATGTTCGATGCCGCCTATTGGCGCGCCCGCGAGGGCGAGCTGGCCCGCACAATCGCCGCCAGCCCGCGCATTCGGGCGGCTCGGGTGCTGCTGGCAACCTCCGGCAACAACCCGTTCCAGCCGCAGACCGAGCCGTCGGCCTCGGTCAGTATCCGTCCGGTATCGGGTGGAATCTCGGCCAGCCACGGACAGGCCCTGCGCTATCTGGTGGCCGCTGCCGTGCCGGGCCTGCTGCCCGAAAACGTCACCATCATCGATTCGGAATCGGGCCGTGTATTGGCCGGAGAGGATTCGCCAAATGGCAGCTCGGATGCCTCCGGGCAGGCCGAACAGCACCGCCGGAACATCGAACGGCTGCTGAATGCGCGGGTCGGGCCCGGCAATGCCGTGGTTGAGGTCAGCGTCGAGCTGGTCAGATCGCGCGAAACCGTGCTGGAACGCCGGATCGACCCCGACAGCCGTGTCGTTATCGGCACCGAAACCGAAGAAATGACCAACAGCTCCATCGAAAGAGGCGATGGGGCGGTCACGGTGGCCTCGAATTTGCCCGAAGGCGATGCAGCCGGTGGTGGTGGCGGCAATTCCTCGCTGCAAAACACGCAAACGCGCGAACGCATCACCTATGATGTCTCCGAGATTCAGCGCGAGATCGAAAACGGGCCCGGTGCCATCCGGCGCATCAGCGTGGCGGTTCTGGTCAACGCCGTGCCGGTGGCGGGCCCGGACGGGATCCTGCAACCGCAGCCGCGCGACGCGGCCGAGCTTGAAGCGCTGCAAACGCTGGTTCAGTCGGCCATCGGTTTTGACGCGGAGCGCGGTGATATCGTGACGATCCAGTCGATGGCGTTCGAGCCGCTGCCGGATCAGGGTCTGGAGGACGCCGCCGGGGCCGGGATATTCGCGCGGCTCGATATCATGACGCTGCTGCAATTGCTGGGGCTTGTCGTGGTCGCTCTGGCGGTGGCGTTCGGCGTCATCCGCCCCTTGTTGATGCAGCGCGCGGCAGTTGAGGCCGCGTCGTCGCCGGGGCGCATGTCGCTGCCCGTCCCGGCGCTTGGTCTGGCAGGCCCACAAGCGGCCACCGCCGCGCCAGCCAATGCCGCCACCGCTGATGCGCCGATGCCGCCACAGACCGCCACAGGGGCTTTGCCGGAAAACGTGCCGGCATTGACCGGTGAACCAGCGCCAGACCCGGCGCAAGTTCCCGCTCTGATACCAGACGAGACCGCCGACCCGGTTGCCCGCCTGCGCCGCCTGATCGAGGAGCGCGAGGAAGAAACGGTGGAAATCTTGCGCTCCTGGATGGCCGAGGATGAGGAGGCGACATGACCCTGAGAGCCCTGAAACTGGAAGTGTTCGGATCCGACCCGATCGCCGCGGGTGCCGCGCCCATTGCCGGTGACGATTCCGAGGAAATGCGCCTGAACGCCTATGAGGCCGGTTACAAATCCGGCTGGGAGGATGCGACTGCCGAGCGGGAGAAATCCGATCAGCTTATCGCCGCCGATCTTGAGCGCAACCTGCGCGATATTTCGTTTTCCTATTCCGAGGCGCGGGCCGAAGTGCTGAACGGGTTTGGCGGGCTCATCAGATCCATCGTGACCAGTTTCCTGCCCGCAATCGCGGCCGAGGCCGTGCTGCCCCTGGTCAATGCTGAACTGGAGGAGCTGTTGCGCAATCTGGGTGACCAGCGCTGCGAGCTGTTGGCCTCTCCGCGCACGGCGGCACAGCTTGAATGGCTGATCAGCCGGCATCTGGAGGCCGATCTTCACATTATTCCCGAACCGGCCTTTGCCGATGGCCGCGTGTCGCTGCGCTTTGGCGGTGAAGAACGTGAGGTCGACCTGTCTGGCATGGTTACAACCATGACGGCTGCGATCCGGGATTTTACTGAAACCGAAACCGAAACCTATATCGAGGAGCGGCAGAATGCCTGACCCGACCCCCCCCCAAGGCGCAGGCCAGAACCGGCTGCGATCTGTGCCTGTGGAAATTCGCGTCTCGGTGGGCCATGCCCGCCCGACCGTGGCCGAACTGCTCGACCTGCGCCAGGACGCGGTCTTGCCGCTCGACCGTCGCATCGAAGACCCGGTGGAGCTTTATGTCGGCGACCGCCTGGTCGCTTATGGTGAACTGGTCGAATCCGATGGCGGCGGCCCCGGTGCGCTTGGCGTCCGACTGACCGAGCTTGTGGATGGCGGCGCGGGGTGATCGGGATGATGCGCCGCGCGCTGTCTCTTGCCCTCTTTCTGGGCCTGATCCTTGCGGCACCTGCCGCCGCCCAGGAGATCGCGATTGATTTCGGCGAAGGCGGGTCGCTGACCGCGCGGACATTGCAGATCATCGCGCTGATCACCGTGCTCAGCCTGGCACCGGGGCTGGCGATCATGATCACCTGCTTTCCTTTTGTGGTGACGGTGCTGTCGATCCTGCGCCAGGCGATCGGCCTGCAGCAATCGCCGCCAAACATGCTGATCGTGAGCCTGGCACTGTTTCTGACCTATTTCGTGATGTCGCCGGTATTCGAGGCGGCCTATCAGGCCGGAATCGGCCCGCTGATGGAGGGCGAGATGGAAACCATGGACGCGCTGGCCGCGGCCTATGAACCCTTCCGCCTCTTCATGCTGGCGCGCGTCGACCCTGAAACGCTGCAAGTGATGTCCAGCTTGCGCGATGGTGTGCCCGATGCGGTTCCCGATCCGTCGGTGCTGATCCCGTCCTTCATGCTGAGCGAAGTTGAACGCGCCTTTCAGATCGGGTTCCTGGTATTTCTGCCCTTCCTGATCATTGATCTGGTGGTGGCTGCGATCCTCATGTCGATGGGCATGATGATGGTGCCGCCCGCGATCGTATCGCTGCCGTTCAAGCTCGCCTTCTTTGTGGTGGCGGATGGATGGGCCTTGGTCACCGGCGCGTTGGTGCGCAGCTATTTCTGAAACGGAGGATGCCCATGCCAGGCGAAGCCCTGAAACCCCAGACCCCGAAACACTCGGAAAGTTTCACCCGCAAAGCGCGTGTTCTGCTGGAGCTGTTTGGCCCCAACGGCCTGGAACGTCTTGAGGGCGCGGGATTGGCCCCCGGCATCATGAAAGCGATTGAAGAGGCGGCAGATGCCGCACCGGGGCCGGGTGGCGATCTGCATTCGGGGCGTGACGGATTGCTGCACCGGTTTCGGGAACGCGGCCTGCTGGAGCGCGCCGCAAGTGACCCCGCGCCCGCCGCCGCCGCGCCCCGTGCCACCGCCCCGCTCGGCGATATCAGGTCAGCCGTCGGCCATCGCATCGCGGCCCATTTGAACGATGGGGATCTGGAAAAGGAAAACCCGGCGGTTATCGCCCTGGTCCTGAAATCACAGCCGAAATCCGTGCAGGCGCGGGTGTTGCGCGCCCTGCCCGGGGCCTGCGCGCGGGCCACGATCCGGCATATGAAACGCTGAGACCGGAAAAACCCCGGCCAATTTCGGACCGGGGTTTTCCATCGCTGTGATTTCCTATCGAACGATCAGTTCCGCATGCAATGCGCCCGAGGCGTTGATCGCATTCAGAATGTCGATCATATCGCCCGGTGAAACACCCAGAGCATTGAGGCCGGAGATGACCTCGGACAAGGACGTGCCGTCGGCTATTTCGGCCAGCCCGGTGCCCGCCTCTTCGTCAATCGCGGCCTCGGTGCGTGGCACGATCACGGTTTCGCCTTGCGAGAACGGGTTGGGTTGAACCGCGATCGGGCGTTCCTCGATGCGCAGCGTCAGGTTGCCCTGCGCCACGGCGACGCGCGAAATGCGCACATCCTCGCCCATCACAATCGTGCCCGACCGCTGATCGACCACGACCCGGGCGCGGCTTTCGGGCTCGACCCGGAGGTTTTCGATGCGATAGACCGAATGGGCCGGTGACAGGTCTCGCATGGCGGTCAGATCCAGCGCCACGGTGCCCGCATCCAGCATCCGCGCCACGGGGCGGTTGTAAAGCCCGTTGATGGCGGCCTCGATCCGCGCGGCGGTGGTAAAATCGGGCGTGCGCAGGGCCAGGCGCATGGTATCCAGACTGTCCAGTTCAAACTCGACCTCGCGTTCGATCCGGGCACCTGACGGCACGATGCCCGCGGTCGGCACACCTTCGACGACACTGGCCGCGTCGCCCGCCACCGAGGCCCCGCCCGCGATGATACTGCCCTGGGCCACGGCGTAGATCTCACCATCGGCGGCGGTCAGCGGCGTCATGACCAGCGTCCCGCCCATCAGACTGTCGCTGTCGCCAATGGCCGAGACCGTGATGTCGATCTGGCTGCCGGCCCGGGCAAAGGCGGGCAGGGTGGCGGTGACAATCACCGCAGCCACATTTTGCGGGCGAAACTGTTCGCCGGTCACATTGACCCCGAGCCGTTCAAGGATGTTGATCATGATCTCTTCGGTAAAGGGGGAATTGCGGATGCCATCGCCGGTGCCATTCAGGCCGACGACCAGGCCATAGCCGATCAGGTCATTGCCGCGCACGCCGTCAAATTCGACCAGATCCTTGATCCGGATCGGGGTGGCCGCGGCCGCCATGGCTGTGAACAGCATGGCCAGGGCCAGGAAAAATCGGATCATCACATATACTCCGTCAGGCTGAGACGCGACAGCCGGGTGGTAAGAAGATAGAGGCTTTCGAGGCGGATCTGCGCCTCCTGCAACTCGGTGGCGACAGTGAACGGGTCGATGCCGGTCAGCGCGTTGCGCTCAAGCTCCAGAAAGCCGCGCGCGGTGTCATTGCGCACCATCGCGGATTCAATGCGCGCCTCGACATCGCCAAGCCCGGCGCGCAGATCGGTGACACCTTCGTTGCCCTCAAGCATCTGCAAGGCGGCGGCTTCCAGCAATTGCTGTTTGTCGGCCTCGGTGGCGGGGCCTTGCCCCCGGGTCACCAGGCTGGCAAGCGCCATCCCCATCAGGGCCTTGCGCAGGGCTGGGTCCAGCGCGCTCAGCGGGTTGCCGACGATCTCGCCTTCGGCCACCGAAAACCCCGCCGCCGGCGCGGTGCTGCCTTGATAGGCAAGGGTCTCAAAGCCGCCGCCCGGATCCATGAACCAGGCGTCCAGCGTGGCGATCAGATCGGTCGCATCAACGGCCCCGGCGGCCAGCGGTGCCAATTGCGCAAGCAGGGCGTCGGCGCTGATCAGCGGCTGGGTATCGGTGGCGGTGCCGGAAAACAGCGCCCGCCCGGCAACCTGTTGATTGAGCATCGCAATCGATGTGCTCAGCCGATCCTCGGCACCGGCGGCCACGATCTCCATCTGATTGCCGGCCCCGGTGCTCGTGGCCGCCAACAGCGCTGGCCCGATCTCGAACAATTGGTCCTGAATGGTGCCAAGTGCGGCCTGCGCGGCAGAGGTGGTCAGCGCCGCCTCGGCCCCCGAATTGCGATAGGCATCAAACAGGCGCAGGCTGCGTTCGATGCCGGACAGCGCCGTGAAATCCCCGCGCAGGGACTTCGACAGATCGCTGGTCTGACCACTGGCCAGTTCCCGGGTCAGGCGGCTCAGGTCGGTTTTGACCTGAGCCTGGTTCTGGCGCAGGAAAAAGCTGCGGGCCTGATCGGCGACAGAGGTAATGGCCATGGCTCAGATCCTCATCAACTGATCAAGCATCTCTTCGACGGCGGTAATGATGCGGGCATTGGCGGCATAGGCGGTCTCGATCTGCAGCAGGCGCTGCAATTCCTGATCGGTATCGACACCGCCGCGCAGTTCCGATTCGCGCAGAGCACCATAGCGGCCCGCCGCCTGGCTGAGATCGGCTTCGGCAAACTGGCGATCGGTGGCTGTCAGCGACAGGAAATCACCGGCCAGTTCGCTCATCGAGCGGCTGGTGCCGGAAAAACTGACCGAGGTGGTTGGCCGGTTGGCCTGCAGCGCCTCCAGCGTGGCCTGCAACAGCAGCGGATCACCGGCATTGCCCTCAGACACCGCGCCGATGCCATCGCGCAGCCGCCAGACCGCGCCGCCCTGGGCCGGATCGACCAGCGCATTGACGCGCAGCCGGGCGGCCAGGCCGGTTTCATTGGCCGCCGTCGCCAGGCTGCCGGCATCGGTGAAAAGGCCCGGATCGGTCAGCGCGCGGGTCGGGTCCAGGGCCGGGTCATCCAGGCGCGCGGTCAGGTCCAGCGCGACGCCGTCAAGCTGCGCCTGCGCCTTGACACCGATGCTGTCGCGGACCTCGAAAAGCGCCGCCAGCCGCCCGCCCTGAAGCGAGGCATAGCTGCCGCCAAGCGTGATCGGGCGCCCATTCACGCTGAGCCCGGAAAGGTCGCCATTCTGATAGCTCATATCGGCGGCAATGGCGGCGGTGGGCGTGAAGCCGAACTGCGCCGGGCGCCCATCCAGAAGCGCAAGCCCGTCACCGGTAAAGAGCGAGACCATGCCGCTTTCATTGCGCATCTCGCGAATCGGAACCAGATCCGAGACAGAGTCGATCAGCGCCTGCTGCTGGTCCTGCAACCCCAGAGCATCCTCGCCCCGGGCCACGGCATTGCGGATGGAAATATTCAGATCATGGATCGCGGAGAGGGAACGGTTCAGCGTCTCGACATTGGTGCCGATCTGGCTGTCGGCCTCGCGTCTTATGGTCTGCACCCCCTCCGAAATGCTGTTCAGGCGCGCGGCCAGACGCCCGGCGCTTTGCAAGACGCTTTCCAGCCGCGACTGGCTGTCGGGGCCGCTGGCGGCGCTTACCAGCCGGGATTCGAAATCGTTGAAACTGCCCGACAGGCTGCCCGGGTCGCCCGGGGTGCCGATCAGGGCCTCGATCCGGGCCAGAAACCCGGCCCGGGTATCGGCCTGACCCTGGGCCGCCTCCGCACCGCGACGTTCGCCAAGCAAGATCGGGTCGACATTGCGGGTGACACCGATGACGCGCACCCCTGCGCCGGCGCCCTGAACCAGCGGCGACAGGGACAGGCGGCGCACGCCATAGCCGTCGGTATTGGCATTGGCGATGTTCGAGGACACCACCGCGGCCGCCCGACTGCTGGCGGTCAGCCCGGTCAGGGCGGCGGTCAATGCGCTGGATATGGTCATGGGTCAACCCCGCCCTATCAAGCGATCAGCGCTTGATATTGGTGGTTTCCTGAAGCATTTCATCGACGGTCTGAATGATTTTTGCGTTCGAGGAATAGGCCCGTTGCGTCTGGATCAACTGCGTCAGTTCACCCGCGACATCGGTGGTCGATTCTTCGCGCGCAAATCCGATCACCTCGCCGGTTGGCCCGTCACCGGCATCCCACATGAAGAAGGATCCGCTGTCAGGCGAGATCTGATAGGCCTGATTGTTCACAGCGATCAGCCCATTGGGGTTGGGCACGTCGATCACCGGCACCTGATAGATGACGCGGGTAAAGCCGCTGTCATAGATGGCATGGACCATGCCCTCGGGATCGACTTCGACCGAAGTGAGGTTGCCCACCGGAGAGCCATCCTTGACCACCGGCGCAAACGAGAATGTATCGGAAAGCTGCGTCAGCCCGGACGGATCGCCAATTGCGCCGATCTCGACCTCAAGCGGGCCACCATCGACCGTGATCGACATCGACCCCGTTGTCGCATTATAGGCCCCGCCAGAGATCGTGGTGACCGATGCCAGATTGCCGCCATTGCCGCGCGCGGTATCGAATGTGACGGTATATTCGCCCACCACCGCATTGCCCGAGGCGGAATCGCGGATTGTCATGGTCCATTCATTGGATGATCCGCTGGCCGGGATGGTCGGGGTATAGGTCACCTCCAGCACCTGGCTGGTGCCCAGATTGTCGAAATATTCGGTCGACATCACCAGGGCATTGCCGGATTGTCCGGTCGCCGTGGCCGTTGCGGGCAGATTGACGGTCAGTTCCATCTGGGTTGTCGGATCCCCGGCAAATTGCCCGGTATTGGCGCGAATCGGTTCAAGCGCTGCTGTCGTGTCGCGCGGAAAGGTCGGCACGGTGCCATCGGCATCAGCCGGCCAGCCCATCAGGACCAGGCCTGTTTCCGTGGTCAGATAGCCATCGGCATCGGGGCGGAACGACCCGGTGGTGACCAGCATCACCGGGCTGCTTCCGGCCGGGTCATTCAGCGAACTGGCCGTGGTGACCGGCATCATGCCGCGCCCGCCAATGGCCAGATCGGTGGGGTTGTTGGTGGTGATGAGCGTGCCGCGCTGATCGACCAGGCGATCGGTGATGACGCGCACGCCGCCGGCCGAATAGCTGCCGCGCCCCTGCCCGATCACCATGGACTGGAAATCGGTCACGGCGCGTTTGTAGCCATAGGTGTTGGAATTAGCGATGTTATCGGAAATCGAGGCAAGTCGGCTGGCATTCACGTTGAGGCCGGCGACGCCCGCATTGAGCGAGGAGGAAATGGTCATTAATGCGCCTTTCTGCTGCATCTCGTCGTATCACCTGCAAAGGAACCACAGCAGGGTTTAACGCTGGCCTAACAGTTCAAATTGAACATAGTTTTCGGCCTATAGCGCGTCGCGCCTGATCGGATTCGAGCATTCATCACCCGGACCGAGGCAGCGTTCGCGCAATCGAATGCGTTCGGGTCGGCCGGTGAATTCGATTTGGCGCGACGCGCTCTAAAAACCTGATCTCAAAAGGATAATTTCCACACGATCATTGCGCACCGCCATCGGATCATCGGTCACCGGGCTGCGATCGGCATGGCCGACAACCCGCCGGAACCGCCGCGGAGAAACGCCCGCCTCCTCAAGCGTTCGGCGCAGTATCTGGGCCTGCATCATGGACCGGTCCCACCGGGTCTCCCGGGCCACGACGATAGGTTCCGCGCGCACATAGGCCCCCACGGCTATGGCATTGGAAACCGTGCCGAAAAGTTCGGCCATGATGCCGGTAAATTCGGTCAGCCAGGGTTGCAGCGTGGTGCCATCTTCTGAAAACAGCGGCGCGCCGGGGCGCGCAAACACCTCGATCACCAGGCCGATATCGGTCAGCCGGGTCTGAACCTGGGTGAGCGCGTCTTCGCTGATCCGCGAATCGCCGGCGGCGTTCAGACTGTCCTCAAGGCTCTCCAGCGCGGCCTGCTCCAACGCCCGGGAGCTGTAATCGGTGCCCGAGATGCCCATGGCCTGGCGCCCCTCGGTCGGAAATTCCGAACTTGCGCCAGTGCCGCTTTGGGCCAGGTTTTCCTCGGAAAACGGGCTGTCGCCGCCAAAGGCCCCGGTGCCGCCGCCCGAGATTCGCGCCACCGGAATGGTGGGCGTGAAATAATCGGCCAGGCCTTTTCTCTGCTGTTCGGTGGTGGCATTCAGCAGCCACATCAGCATGAAGAACGCCATCATCGCGGTCACGAAATCGGCATAGGCCACCTTCCAGGCGCCGCCGTGATGGCCGCCGGCGACGATGACCTTCTTTTTCTTGATGATGATCGGGCGCAGCGAATTCTTTGCGTCCATGGCGGGCCTCGGCAATTTGCGATCTGCCGGAACGCTAGCAGCGACCTCTGAACAAGGGCTTAAAGCGTCACCGCCTGCCCGGATCGGGCCGATTTCTGCGCCGCCATTCCCATCCGCACCGCAATCGCCCCGTCCTGCAGGGACACCGCCGCAGATGCGCCCGCCCGCAACGCCCGGGCAAATAGTTGATGCTGATAAAAGGTTGCCCCATTGTGGTCACCCGCCGCCAGCAGCGCGGGATCGACCGGGATGGCATGGTCCACCGGGCCTTTCGGGGCGCGCGGGCTGGTGATCAACCGGGCCACCGGCGGCGCACCCAGATGATCGGGCCAGAACCGCCCCGGGCCGGGAACCTTCGCCTCGATCATGCCAACCGGGCCGATGGCGCTGATTTCTTCCTGATAGCGCGCGCCTTCGGCGAACATGCACAGCTCCAGCATGGCCCGCGCGCCGTTTGCGAAATCAACGATCACATAGCCATTGTCCCAGATATCGGGGGTGGCACCGCCGTAGCGTTCCTCCAGATGGTTCACCGATTGGCTGGCCGATGCCATCACGCGCAGCGGTTCAGACCCGATGGCCAGCCGCATAAGATCAAAGAAATGGCAGCATTTTTCCACCAGAGTGCCGCCGGTTCTGGCGTTGAACCGGTTCCAGTCGCCAGTTTTCTGCAAAAACGGAAACCGGTGCTCGCGGATCGTCAGCATCTGAATGCCGCCGGTGGCTGCCTGCACCTGATCCAGAAAAGCGGCAATCGGCGGCATGTAGCGATATTCCATCGCCACCCAGATCAGCGCCGGATAACTGTCGGCCAGGCGGGCAATGCGGCTGGCATCCTCGGGTGTGGTATAGAGAGGTTTTTCGATAAGAACGGGCAGGGCACGCGTGCGGGCAATTTCTTCCAGATGATCGACATGCAAGTCGTTGGGCGACGCGATCAGCAGCGTGTTCACCGCCTCAACGGCCAGCAGCGCGGCAATCGTATCAACCACCTGCAATCCCGGCACCAATGCCCGCGCCGCCGCTTGCATTGCGGCATCGGGGTCGCAGATCGCGACCACCTCGGCCCCGTCCAGCAATGCGATATTGCGGATATGTTCCTGGCCCATCATGCCGCAGCCGATGATGCCATAGCGCAGGTCGGTAAGCATGTCGTGTTACCTCATTCGGGCGACATAGCGCGCCACGTCGCTGTCAAACCAGTTGCGCGAAACCTCGGCAACCCCGCCATCGCGGGCATGGCTGTGGCGCTCGATACATCCGCACACCGTCCCGGGGGCGGGGCCAAACTCGGCCGGGCTCCAATCGGGGGCTTCCCCGACGCCCACACGATCCTCGAACCCGGTGATCCAAAGCCCCAACGCCTCGCGGTAATACAAGTAAAGCGATTGCGAGATCTGATCGGGATCCAGCCGGTCGGCATAGCTGCCATCGAGCCAGATTTCCTCGACCGAGGCAGGCTGGCCGCCCAGATAACGCAGCCGGCGTATCCTGTGGCCCTGGGTTGATGCCCCGAATTCGGGGAGGCCCTCCGGCTTGGGCAAACGCTCGATATCCAGGATCCGCGCCGTGGGCAGACCGCCGCCGGCCAGCAATTCCAACCGGTAAAGCGCATAGATCCCTTCGGGTGCCGATGACCCTTTGACATAATTCCCGGAGCCTTGCCGCCGCTCCAGCAGCCCGCGCCTTTCCAGCTCGGCAAGCGATTTGCGCAGCGTGCCGACCGAAGTTCCAAGCGACCGCGCCATATCGCGCTCCGGCGGCAGGCGGGTGCCCGTGGCCAGGCGTCCGGCCGCAATATCGCGGATCAGCATCTCGCTGATCTGCAGATAAAGCGGCAAGGCACCGGCGGGCGGGATCGGAGGCATATCAGGCGGCCTGAAAAATTGATACACTATTGATCTACAGGTTTCGCAATGTTACGCAAGAGAAAAACAGCGAACACCCAGCGGGAGAATTCCATGCCCATCGTTCCCATCACCTCGCCCGATCTGGCGGCGGCGGAAGTCTCGTGGTTCGCTGCGCTCTGCTCGGATGATTACCAGTTTCTCGGCGTGCCCGATGGCGATCTGCGCTCAAGCTGGGATCATTGTTCAAACATCGTGACAGAGGCCGAGCATCAGGGCTTTCGCAATATCCTGTGCCCGTCCTCCTATCAGGTCGGGCAGGATACGCTCAGCTTCGTGGCCGGCTGCGCCCCGATCACCGACCGGATCAACATGCTGGCCGCGGTGCGCTGTGGCGAGATGCAGCCGATCATGCTGGCGCGCACCATTGCCACGCTGGACCACATGCTGAAGGGGCGGCTGACGGTCAATATCATCAGCTCGGATTTCCCCGGCGAACTGGCCGATAGCCGCCTGCGATATCAACGCTCGCGCGAGGTGGTCGAGATCCTGAAACAGGCCTGGACCCAGGATGAGATCACCCACAAGGGCGAGGTCTATGAATTCGAGGGTCTGACCACCGACCCCGCGAAACCCTATCAGACCGGCGGGCCGCTGCTGTATTTCGGAGGCTATTCACTGCCCGCGCTGGAACTTTGCGGCCAGCATTGCGATGTCTATCTGATGTGGCCCGAGCCAATCGAACAACTGGCCGAAAGGATGCGCGCCGTGAACGCGGTGGCCGAACGCTACAATCGCACCCTGGATTACGGGCTGCGCGTCCATGTCATCGTGCGCGACACCGAGATTGAGGCCCGCGACTATGCCGAATACCTGACCAGCAGGCTGGATGACGAATATGGCAAACTGATCCGTGACCGGGCGCATGACAGTATCTCGCTTGGCGTGGCGCATCAGGCTAGGGCGCGCGAACTGGCCGACAGATACGGCTATGTCGAGCCGCATCTATGGACCGGAGTGGGCCGGGCGCGGTCAGGCTGCGGCGCGGCCTTGGTCGGCTCCACTGATCAAGTGCTGTCAAAGATCGAGGCGTATCGGAAAATGGGCCTGCGCGCCTTCATCTTTTCTGGCTATCCGCATCTCGATGAATGCCGCCATTTCGGAGAAAAAATCATGCCGCATCTGACCACCTGTTCCCTGCCGCATGAATATGGCCGGGTGCCCGCACAGACGCCCATGACCCCGCTGGGTGCAGGAGACCGCAGATGACCGAACGCCTGTCCCTGTCCGGCCAGATCGAGATCTCGCGCCTTGTCTATGGCATGTGGCGCGTGGCCGATGATGACAACACCACGCCCGCCCATGTCCAGGCCAAGATCGAGGCCTGCCTGGCGCAAGGCATCACCACCATGGATCAGGCCGATATCTACGGCGATTACGGGGCCGAGGCGGTGTTTGGCGCGGCGCTGAAATCCGCGCCGCATCTGCGCGACGCGGTCGAGATCGTCACCAAATGCGACATCGTTGCGCCGGTTGGCAAATACGCCGACCGGCGGTTGACATATTACGACACATCCGCCGCCCATATCACCGCCTCGGTCGAGGCATCGCTGAGCAATATGGCGACCGACCGGCTTGACCTGCTGCTGATCCACCGGCCCGATCCGTTCATGGACCATGCCGAAACCGGCCGCGTGCTGGATGATCTGGTGGCCGCGGGCAAGACCCGCGCCGTGGGGGTGTCAAATTTCAAACGGCATGACTGGACGCTGCTGCAATCGGCCATGTCGGTGCCGCTTTGCACCAATCAGATAGAGCTCAGCGCGCTGCATGTGGACCCGTTCATGGATGGTGACATTGCCTGGATGCAGGAACATGATATTTGCCCGATGGCCTGGTCGCCGCTTGGCGGCGGGCGTGTTTTCGGCCCCGATGGCGCGCCGGTGCGCCGCGTTCTGGCGCGTGTGGCCAGCGAACAGGGTGTCGACATCGCGGCCGTCGCGGTGGCCTGGCTGCTGGCCCATCCCATCCGCATGGCCCCGGTTCTGGGCACCAACAACCTGACCCGGATCGCGGCCATATCTGACGCCGCAAAGGTGCAGATCGACCGGCAAACCTGGTTTGAGGTGCTGACAGCGGCAATCGGGGCCGAAATGCCATGACTGCGCAGCGACAGATGGAGCATTTCAGCCCCGGCCCCGAGATGGGCCGCCAGTTGCGCGCGGCCCTGTCGCGGTTCGGAACAGGCGTTACGGTGGTCACGGCGCAATCCGATTGCGGGCCGATCGGCATCACCGCCAACAGCTTTTCCTCGGTCTCGCTGGACCCGCCGCTGGTGCTGTGGTCGGCGGCCAAGGCCTCCAGCAGATTCACCCATTTTTCCCGCGCCGACCATATGGCGATTCACGTTCTGGAACAGACCCAGATGCCGGTTTGCAAGGCTTTTGCCGCCTCGGCGAAGGGGTTTGATCAGACCAAATGGCGCAAGGGCAGCCATGATCTGCCCTTGATCCGTGGCTGTCTGGCGCGGTTCGAATGTGAACGCTACGCCGAATATGACGGCGGCGATCACGCGATCATCGTGGCGCGGGTGCTGCGCGCCTCGGTGCGCCACGGCGCGCCTTTGCTGTTCTTCGACGGCCGGTTCGGCAATTTCGCGGCGACGGGATAGGCCATGCCGGATCGCGCAGGGCTGGCAGACCTCTTGGGGCCGGGCTTTCCGGGATCGGATTTCACCGGCGTGACGCAGAACAGTGCCAGCAACTTTCACGGCTGGCTGCTGGAGGATCTGACATTCCACAGCAGGGCCGAGGATATCCCGGCCCTCTTCCTGCGCCCGCCCGAGGGTCATGCGCCGCTGCCCGCCATCCTTTACTGCCATGCGCATGGCAATGAGTATACTTTTGGCCGCGATGAGCTGACCCAGGGCAGGCCCGCGCTTGTCGCGCCCTATGCAAGCGATCTGATGGCGCTTGGCTGCGCGGTCTTGTGCCTTGAGATGCCCTGTTTCGGGGCCCGTCAGATGCCATCTGAACCGGCCCGCGCCAAAGCGCATCTCTGGGCCGGATCGACGCTGTTTGGTCAGATGCTGGCGGAACTGCGCGCCGGTGTGTCCTTCCTTGCCAGCCATTCCACCGTGGATAGCGACCGCATCGGCGCGCTTGGGCTGTCCATGGGCAGCACACATGCCTTTTGGCTGGCAGCGCTTGATCCGCGGATCCGGGCGGCCTCGGCCCTGTGCAGTTTTGCCGATCTCGAGGCGCTGATCGAAGCCGGCGGCCATGACGGCCATGGCATCTACATGATTGTGCCCGGCCTTGTTGCGGCTTTCAGCACCGGCCAGATTGCGGGCCTCGCCGCGCCGCGCGCCTTGCAGATCGCGGTTGGCCTCAAGGATTGGTCAACGCCGCCCGCGCCCTTCGCCAAAGCGCAAGCCGATCTGCGCGCGGCCTATGACGCGGCCGGGGCGACAGGCAGGCTGCGGTTTCATATCGAGCCCGATCTGGGCCATGCGGAAACCCCCGCCATGCGCCGCGCCGTGCTGGATTTTCTGCGTCAGGAACTGGTGGTGTAACCATCAACCGCCGCCGCAATCACCGCCCCAAGCGCATCTGCTCTGTCGCCCAGCCCGATCGCGCGCGCCACAGCCGCCGCCATGTCCGGGGTGCAGGTCGGCCCATCAATCAGCCCGATCAGCATCGCTGCATTCGGGTCGGCAATGGCGCGCCCCTGTGCAACCGCGCGGCGCAGATATGCGATCCAGGCCGCAATGGTCGCCACGGCCTGCGGGGCCTCGCCCGTGGTCTCCAGGATGATCGGCACCAGCCTTTCGCGCATCTTCAGGCTGCCATCCATGGCGATCTGGGTCAGTTCATGCTGCATCTGGGGCACTGAAAAGCGCGCGATCAGGGCGGCGCGATAGGCGGGCAGGGTAGGGGCCAGATCAGCAGGCAGGCTGCGCCCGGCCTCATCCCAGAGCGCCTCCACACCGGCGCGCAGCCCGGGATCGGCCATTGCCTGATGCACATATCTGTGCCCGGCCAATTGCCCTTCATAGGCCAGACAGGAATGCGCCGCGTTCAGCAGCCGCAGCTTGCGCATCTCGAACGGGGCCACATCGGGCACGATCTCGACCCCGACCCGGTGCCAGTCGGGGCGCGGGCCTGCAAAACGATCCTCGATCACCCATTCGCTGAAGGCCTCGGTGATGACAGGGGCCGCGTCGGCCCGGCCACAGGCGGCCTCGATCTCGGCCGCCAGGTCGGGGCTGGTGGCGGGCGTGATCCGGTCCACCATGGTGTCGGGAAAGGTGGTCCGTTGATCTGCGCTGAGGCCGCATTGGTGCAGGAAATCGGCAATCGCTGCGGCCAGTTTTGCGCCATTGCCGGAGATGTTGTCGCAGCTTAGCACGCTCAGCGGACCGCCATTCTGTGCCGCCCGCAAGGCCAGACCTCGGGCCAGCAGGCCAATCGCGGTTCGCGGCAGGTCGTGGGCCAGATCGGCTGCAATTTCAGGCGCGCTCAGATCCAGCCGCCCGGTGCCAGCATTCAGATAGTATCCCTTCTCGGTCACCGTCAGCGTGATGATCTGCGTCTCAGGGGCGGCGATGGCGTTCAGCACCGCGCCGGGATCTTCCGCTGCCACCAGCAGCCGGTCATGGATCGCCAGCCGCTCGACCCGCAGCCCCCGGGCCCCGCGAATGCCAAGCGCATATCGGTTGCCCTGCCGCGCCAGCGCATCGCGCAACCCGGTCGATCGCATCGCCACGCCGGTGATGGCCCATTGCGGCGCGTCCGGATCCAGCGCATTGGCGCGCGCGCAATACCAGGCCTGATGCGCGCGGTGGAAATTGCCCAACCCCAGATGCACGATACGCGGCATCCTCACGCC
>NZ_JBTUJH010000038.1:0-17280 GCF_058343375.1 Alterinioella sp. | reverse complement strand
CTGCCGCTGAGCCAGGTAATCCATACCGAGGCCCCCTATTATCTGCGCCGCGCCGATCCCGCGATGAGTGAGGCCGGTTTTGCCGCTGATTGCGCCGAAAAGCTGGAGGCGCTGATCCTCGCGCAAGGGCCCGACACCATTGCCGCCTTCATCGGTGAACCGGTTCTGGGCACCGGTGGCATCGTGCCGCCGCCCGCGGGCTATTGGGCGGCCATTCAGGCGGTGCTGCGCAAATATGACATCCTGCTGATCGCCGATGAGGTGGTGACAGGCTTTGGCCGTCTCGGCACCATGTTCGGGTCGGACCATTACGGGATCGAGGCCGATATCATCACCATCGCCAAGGGCCTGACCTCGGCCTATGCGCCTTTGTCGGGGTCTATCGTGTCGGGCAAGGTCTGGAAGGTGCTGGAGGATGGCACCGATGAAAATGGCCCCATCGGGCATGGCTGGACCTATTCGGCGCATCCCATCGGGGCCGCCGCCGGGGTGGCTAACTTGAAGCTGATCGACAGTCTTGGTTTGGTGGAAAATGCAGGCAAAACCGGGGCTTACCTGTGTAACGCCCTGCGCGACGCGTTGGCCGATCATCCCCATGTGGCGGAAGTGCGTGGCGAAGGCCTGATGGCGGCGGTGGAATTTGCCGAATCGAAGGACCCGCTGAAACTGTTCGATCCGGCCCGCAAGATCGGCCCGGCCATATCGGCGGCGATGGCCGCAGATGACGTGATCGCGCGGGCGATGCCGCAGGGTGACATCATCGGTTTCGCGCCGCCGCTATGCATTACGAAAGATGAGGTTGACCATGTTGTCGCGGTGACCCGCCGCGCGGTCGCATCCGTGCTTGGGTAATCCGGGGCCGGTAACCTTTTCTTAACCTTGCCCGGCCCATGCTGGCCGTGCTTCAGACGATAAAGACCCCAGGCGTCGCGCCCGCCCACATCCCCATGGGCGGGCGCGACGGCGTTTCAGGCAGGCGCGGGCGCGGCAAAACGCGCCAGCCCTTCAACGCCCTTGGGCGTCAGGCAATAGACGCCTTTCTCCACCCGCTCAAACCAGCCATAATGATCGTCGCGCATGATCCGCGTGGCCTGTTCCACCCCCGTCGCCGCCTTGACCGCCGCACCCTTGGCAGGGCCATGTGTCGCCAGATATGCAGCACAGCGCAGCGCGTCCTGCCGGTAGGCGGTGACCAGACCGGCCCGTGTCGCGCCGCCCAGATTGGGGTCACCCACCCGGCGGGCGAATTCGCGCAACAGGCGCTGGCGTTTGGGGCCGGACCGGCGCGGCGCGTAAGGCCCGGGGTCGCAATGGACCTCAACCAGATCATCGCGCAGCCGCACCGTGATCAGCCCAAGCCCCAACCGGCGTGCCAGCGCGGTGTTTTCCTTCAGCGCTTTCTGAAACCCCCTTCCCGTGCCACGCGGCACCGCCAGATAGACCAGATCGGTCAGTCCCAGACGCGCCACGCCCTGATGAAACAGCGCCAGCGCGAAGCGGGTTTTCATCTCGATGATGACCGGCTCCTCGCCCGCTCGGATCGCCACCACATCGGCGGGCCCGACTTCGGATTTGACCTCATATCCCTGCGCCTGCAAAAAGGCGCGGATCGGTTCGTATAGATCGGTTTCCTTGACCATGGCCCAAAGGCTAGAAGCCGGGCCCGCCATTGTCACCCCAAAGCCGATCTTCTGCTTGACACTGGCAGGCCGCCGTCCTATCCACCGGCCAGATTTACGAGGGCGCTGACCCGTCTCAGCGCCCTTCTCCATTTCAAAGATCCGAGGATGAGCCCCATGTCGCGCGTGTGCGAATTGACCGGAAAAGGCCCGATGGTTGGCAACAATGTCAGCCACGCCAAAAACAGAACCCGTCGGCGGTTTTTGCCGAACCTGAACGAAGTGACGCTTGGGTCCGACATCCTTGACCGCCGCTTCAAGCTGCGCATTTGCAATGCCGCGCTGCGCACGGTCGACCATCGTGGCGGTCTCGATGCTTTCATGGTCAAGGCCAAAGATGATGAACTGTCTGACAAGGCGCGGAAAATCAAAAAAGAAATCGCAAAGGCCCAGGCCGAAGCCTAAGCGCTGACACCTGCCTGACGATACCTGATATCGGCCTTCGGAGACTGCTCCGGGGGCCGTTTGTCATTCTGCCGCCTGCCGTTTTTGCCGAGCCGCCCAGGGGCTATGACCGGGCGGAAAACATATCGGCCACAATGCCACCGGCGCGAACCGGCACCCGCAAGGCTGTGGCATAGTCTGGCATGACCTTGCCCGCCGCAATGATTCTCAACCTCGCCGGCTGCGCGCCGTTCACGGCAGCAGCCCGGCCACCCAGTGCGGCACCATGCGCGTGGCCGGGCCCGTGATCACCCGATCGAACAGGCCGGGTATCCGCGACGGTTCCAGATTGATCTCCAACGTCGCCACACCCGCCGCCCGCGCGTCGTCTACAAAACCTGCCGCCGGATAGACCTCGCCCGAACTGCCCACCGAAACGAACAGATCAGCCCGCGCCAGCGCCGCACCGATCTGCTCCATATGATAGGGCATCTCGCCAAACCAGACGATGTCGGGCCGTGTCTCTGGGGCCGCGCAGGCGGGGCAGGGGGCCTCTGCCTCCATCACCCGTGGCGCAGGCCAGCGATGCCCGCAGGCGGCACAAAGCGCGCCCGTCAACTGCCCGTGCATATGCAGCACCGCCCCGCTGCCGGCGCGTTCATGCAGATCATCGACGTTCTGCGTCACAATCAGCACCTCGCCCGGACATGCCGCCTGCAGCCGCGCCAGCGCCAGATGCGCCGCGTTCGGGGCGGCCTCCAGCATATTGGCCCGGCGCGCATTGTAGAAATCATGCACCAATGACGGGTTTCGGACGAAACCTTGCGGTGTCGCGACCTCCTCCAGATCATATTGCGACCACAGCCCGCCCTTGTCGCGGAACGTGCCGAGCCCGCTTTCGGCAGAGATGCCCGCGCCGGTCAAAATCACAATCCGGTTCATATCGGCCCGCCTTTCATGGCATGAGGGGGAATACCCGAACGAAAAAAAGGCCCCATGATGTCCCATTCTATCCTTTGTGTCTGCCTGGGCAATATCTGCCGCTCGCCCACAGGCCAGGGCGCGCTGGAACGCGCCATGCCGGGGGCGGTGATCGACAGTGCCGGCACGTCAAACTGGCATATCGGAAACGCCCCCTATGGCCCGATGCAGATTGCGGCCCGGGCGCAGGGGCTGGATCTTGGCGCTCAGCGGGCCCGGCAGGTATGTGCGCGTGATTTCACCCGGTTTGACCTGATTCTGGCGATGGATGCGCAGAACCTGGCTGATCTGAAGGCGATACAGCCCGAAGGATCGCCCGCCCGGCTGGCGCTGTTTCTGGAGGTGTTGGAGGACGGCCCGCGCGATGTGCCGGACCCCTATTATACCCGTGATTTCGATGGCGTGCTGGCGCTGATCGATCGGGCCGCGCAGGCTTGGGCGGCGCGGCTTTAAAGCCCGTCTCGGAATGCCTGAGACAGGGTGCATCGCCGGGCGCGTTGAAATCCTTGTTTTCAGGCAGCGTCAGGTGATTCAGGTTTTCTGAGAGGTGCTATGGCTCAGCTGCATTGCGATGCGGCCGCTTGCCCGAAATCGGTGTAGCGGTCCCAGAACGCCTCATCGCTGCTGCGATCTGACATGCGCACCTGTTCGGCGCGGTCCGGGTCGCGGAAAAACCGGGCCGCCTGCCGCATTTCGCTGCGCGACAGCGTTGCGCGCGCCACGTTCCCGATGCAGGAACAAAGCCGCGCGTTGGCTGCCGACCGGTCCGAGCCATTGCAGGCACGCTCGATCGGATTTGCCTCAAGCGGTGCCCCGACGATCAGGAAAACTGCCAAGAGAACCGGAAATTTCTTTGTCATGAATGATGCCCCATCTGCCGCTCGCTGCGGGGTTTTCCCCGTCCGATACCGGCAAATTGCACCGCGCGCGCGTCTTGCGCAACGCCCATGTTGCGCAAGGGGGCATTTGGGCGGATCGGCGCGGATCAGGCCGCCCTGACGCGCATCTGTTCCAGCACGGTTTCATCGGCAACCCGGTGCGGGGCAACGCCGCGGGCCGCAGCACCGGACAGGATGGCATCCAGCGTCGCCTCGGCCTGCGCCAGTTTGCGGGCAACAAAGGCCGGGCGGTCGGAAATGCGCAGGATCTCGGTCGCCACATTGATGATGCCACCGGCATTGGCGACGTAATCGGGCGCATAGAGGATACCGCGCGCGTGCAGCCTGTCGCCATCGGCGGGCGTGGCAAGCTGGTTATTGGCACCGCCTGCAACGGCCCGCACATTCAGCCCTGCGATGGTCCCGGCATTCAGGATGCCGCCAATGGCGCAGGGGGCCAGAATATCGGCCTGCGCTGTCAGGATTTCCGCGACCGGCACAATTTCGGCCGCAAAGCGCTGTCCGGCCTCGGCGGCGCGGCCTGCGTCAATATCGGCCACAACCAGCGTGGCACCGGCCCCGCGCAACAGCCCCGCCAGATGCCAGCCGACATGGCCAAGCCCCTGCAGCGCCACGCGGCACCCGGTCAGATCGGCGGTTCCAAAGCGATGCTTGGCGGTGCAGCGAATGGCGTTGAAGATGCCTTGCGCGGTGATCGGCGAGGGGTCACCGCTGGCAAATTCGCCATCTGGCAGCCCGGCCACATAGGGGGTCACCATTGCCAGAACAGCCATATCCTCGGGCGTCATTCCCATGTCTTCCGCCGTCCAGTAGCGCCCTTTCAGCATGTCGATGGCGCGGGCAAATCCGGTCAGCATCGCAGGCGTCTTGCGCGCCGGATCGCCGATGATCACCGCCTTGCCACCGCCCAGAGGCAGCCCCGCCGCCGCGTTCTTGAACGTCATCCCGTGGCTGAGCCGCAGCACATCGTTCAGGGCCGCATCCTCGGTCTCGTATTGCCGCATCCGCAACCCGCCCGCCGCGGGGCCCAATTGGGTCGAATGGATGGCGATGAACCCGATCAGCCCCACGCCCGCATCCGCGATGCGGATGACATGTTCATGGGCCGGGCTGGTGATGGTGGTGATCTGCATGCGGTTCCTCCCCGTAGTCACGGCAGAATACGGCCATGGCTTTGGCGAATGGCGTCAAAGATTGGCTTTGTGGCTGGAGAAAAGAGTGATATTCACCACGCATGGGGCAGATTTAGAGAAAAATACCCAATGGACGCGATTGACCGGAAGATTCTGGGCGTGTTGCAGCGCGATGGCCGCCTGGCGGTGACCGATCTGGCCGAAAAGGTCGGTCTGTCGCCAACCCCCTGCGCCCGGCGCATGGCCCGGCTGGAGGCGGACGGCATCATCACCGGCTATGGCGCACGGGTGGATCCGGCGAAACTGGGCTTGCCGCTGACGGTGTTTGTCTTTGTGGAGCTGGAACGCCAGTCCCATGCCACGCTGGCCGGGTTCGAGCGCGCCATCCGCCATTTCCCGGAAGTGGCCGAATGCCACCTGATGACCGGATCGCGCGATATCCTGCTGAAAGTGCTGGCCGCCGATCTGGCCGCGTTTGACCGGTTTCTGGAGGACCGTCTGGTCCATATCGAGGGCATCCGGTCTACCCGCACCAGCTTCAGCCTGCGCACCATGGTCGCGCGTGAGGTTGCGCCTTGAAGCGTATTGCGTTTGATGATGCCCTGTTCCGGGTGAAATGCAAAACGCTGCAAGCGGTCCATCCGGGATGGAACAGCTATCCAGTCGGTCGTTCGGGGTGCCGTTTCAGCGGGGTGGATATGAACATGCGCGCGGCCCCTCCAGGCATGTATTCAAATCCAGGCAGGGGCCGCCCGCCCGGATTGCAGGCGCATCTGTCGGGCCGAATTCACGCCGCCGCCCAGATCAATGCAGCCGGGCATGCGCGATGAACCCTTCCACCGTGGTTTCGCCAAGCGCGCGCAGCGCCTCCAGCCGGTGCGCGCCTTCCAGCAGCACATAGCGCCCCTTGCCCGCGCGCACCCGGATCGGAACCAATTGGCCGTTCTCCAGGATATCCTCGGCCAGCGCCTCGACCCTGGCCGGATCCACTGTCTTGGCGCGTTTGGCGGGCACGTAGATTTTCGCGATGGGCAGGGCCAGTTTTTCCAGCATTTGCATGTCCTATTCCGTGGGTTGCCACCACGCTATCACAGCCGTTTCAAAATGCCTGCGGTTTGTGGCCGCGCCGCCCGATTTTGCCTTATGCGGCCCGCCCCGGGCACCGCCCATTGACCAGCCCCGGATTCCACCGCATATCCCCACCATGACTGACCTTGATCTCATCCGCAATTTCTCCATCGTGGCCCATATTGACCACGGTAAATCCACCCTTGCCGACCGGCTGATCCAGTCCACCGGCACAGTGGCTGATCGCGACATGCAGGAACAGTTGCTTGACAGCATGGATATCGAGCGTGAACGCGGCATCACCATCAAAGCCAATACCGTGCGCATCGAATACCCGGCCAAGGATGGAAATACCTATATCCTCAACCTGATCGACACCCCCGGCCATGTCGATTTCGCCTATGAGGTCAGCCGCTCGATGCGTGCCGTCGAAGGCTCGCTTCTGGTGGTCGATGCTTCGCAAGGGGTTGAGGCGCAGACGCTGGCCAATGTCTATCAGGCGATTGACGCCGATCATGAGATCGTGCCGGTGCTGAACAAGGTCGATCTGCCGGCGGCCGAGCCCGAGCGTGTCGCCGAACAGATCGAGGATGTGATCGGCATCGATGCCAGCGATGCCGTGCTGATTTCGGCCAAGACCGGCCTCGGCATTCCCGAAGTGCTGGAAGCCATCGTCACCCGGCTGCCCGCCCCCAAGGGCGACCGCGACGCCCCGCTCAAGGCGATGCTGGTCGACAGCTATTATGATGCCTATCTGGGTGTCGTCGTCATCATCCGCGTCATTGACGGCGTGATCAGACGCGGCGACCGGATCAGGATGATGCGCACCGGCGGGCAATACCCGGTTGACCGGCTTGGCGTGTTTCGGCCCAAAATGACCAATATTGCGGAACTTGGCCCCGGCGAGATCGGCTTTCTCACGGCCTCCATCAAACAGGTCCGCGACACCCGCGTCGGCGACACCATCACCCATGAGAAGAGGAGCGCGGACAAGGCCCTGCCGGGCTTCAAGCCGTCGCAGCCGGTGGTGTTCTGCGGCCTCTTTCCTGTCGATAGCGCCGAGTTTGAAGACCTGCGCGACGCGATCGAGAAACTGGCCCTGAACGACGCCTCGTTCAGTTCCGAGATGGAAACATCAGCCGCCCTTGGCTTCGGCTTTCGCTGTGGTTTTCTGGGGCTGCTGCATCTGGAGGTGATCCGCGACCGGATCGAGCGCGAATATGACATTGACCTGATCACCACCGCGCCCTCCGTCATCTACCACATCTACCTGCGCGACGGCACCAAGGTCGACCTGCACAACCCCGCCGACATGCCCGACATGGCGACCGTCGATCATGTCGAGGAGCCGCGCATCAAGGCCACCATTCTGGTGCCCGATGAATACTTGGGCGATGTGCTGAAGCTCTGTCAGGACCGGCGCGGCATTCAGGTAGACCTGACCTATGCCGGCCAACGCGCCATGGTGGTCTACGATCTGCCGCTGAATGAGGTCGTGTTCGATTTCTACGACCGGCTGAAATCGGTGACCAAGGGCTATGCGTCGTTTGACTACCAGATGATCGGCTACCGCGAGGATTTTCTGGTCAAGATGCAGGTGCTGGTCAATGATGAACCGGTTGATGCGCTGTCGATGATGGTGCACCGCGACCGGGCCGAGGCGCGCGGCCGCGCCATGGTGGAAAAACTCAAGGAACTGATCCCGCGCCACATGTTCAAGATCCCGATCCAGGCAGCGATCGGCGGCCGGGTCATCGCGCGCGAGACCCTGTCGGCCATGCGCAAGGACGTGACCGCGAAATGCTATGGCGGTGATGCCAGCCGGAAGCGGAAACTGCTGGACAAGCAGAAAAAGGGCAAGAAGAAGATGCGCCAGTTCGGCAAGGTAGAGATCCCGCAATCGGCGTTTATTTCTGCGTTGAAGATGGATGGGTGATAACGCCCATATCGCACTTGGGCATGGTCACCAATTGTTCCATCCCCGCAGATAAAGCACGTCCTGGAATAGCTGAGACAGGGTGCACCCCTTGCCGCGTTGAAATCTTTGATTTCAGGCAGCGTGAAGGGATGCAGGTTTTCCGAGACGTGCTGTAATATGGCTGTTTCCTTCCATTCCAACGCATGGATCGCACCATCAAACCGAGGGATCAAACCCCTGGCCCGGCGAAGGGGTGATCGACGCAACAGGCGCAACCGTTCAGGTGACTGACCCAGGTGCCGATTGTCTCCAGCAGCCATTTTGGCACCATGTTCGCAGAGTGATGCAGAACGTTTTGTAGATCGCCATATGCGCCTCCATTGTATGGGGGCGCAGGGAATGGAGTATCATGATGTTGTCGATATTGTTGTCGGGGCCTTCTTTGGTTTGGAGAACAGGGCCTTGGAATTGGCGCGGCAATCAAGGCCGAGAGGCCGCCGCGCCATCGCCAGCATTGACCCGGCAGGCGATTTTCCTTGGGGAAATCTGCCGAGAGGGGCCGCCCGCAAGGGCTGGCGAACTGGCGGGCTGGCGTTGCGCTATGAGTGGAGCGCCCCGGCGCGGGAATCAAGGCCGTCAGGCCGCCCGCGCCATCGCCAGACCGCCCGCAAGGGCTGGCGATTTGATGGAATTGTGCTGTCGCATTGGGCGGGGAGGGGCTTGGTAGGGATAAAGTGCTTCGTTCTGAGGCCCGGATCGCCACCCCGCGGTCTGGCGATGGCGCGCGCACCGTGCTGGCTTGAATTGCGGCCCGGATCTTTGGCGTCGTCGTGGCTTGCTTATGAAAAGGTATCGGCATGGTCGCGCTCCGTCCCGAATGTCCCTGAGAACTGATCGTGCCATGAACAGGGCCGAACGCCGAGGGCTTATGTGATCATCCGGGATGGAACAGCTATGCAATATTGTTCCGCGTCTCGTGATTTTCGGAAAAGGCTCCACCGGAGCATTTCCCAATTCGACCAGGTCCGGGGCTCCGCCCGCGTTTGCCGGTAATCTTCCACTGGAAGATTACTATTTCGGCAAACGCCCCCACAAATCATACTCACTCGCCTCATCCACCTCAACGCTCACGATATCCCCGGCCGCCAACCCCTCAAACCCCTGATCAATAAACAAATTTCCGTCGATCTCAGGCGCGTCCGCCATTGTCCGGCAGGTGGCACCTTCGGCGTCCAGCTCATCGACGATGACCTCCAGACGGGTGCCGATTTTGGCCGCCAGCTTGGCCTCGGAAATGGCCTGTGATTTTTCCATGAAGCGGTGGTAGCGTTCGGCCTTGACCTCATCATCCACATGGTCCGGCAGCGCGTTTGACCGCGCCCCGGCGACGTTTTCATATTGAAAGCAGCCGACGCGGTCCAGTTGCGCCTCATCGAGCCAATCCAGCAGGGTCTGGAACTCGGCCTCGGTCTCGCCGGGATAGCCGACGATGAAGGTGCTGCGCAGGGTGATATCGGGGCAGATCGCGCGCCAGGCGGTGATTTCATCCAGCGTTTTGGCGGCGGCGGCGGGGCGGGCCATGCGTTTCAGCACATCGGGGTGGGCGTGCTGGAACGGGATATCGAGATAGGGCAGCACACCGTTCGCGGGGTCCGCCATCAGCGGGATCAGGTCGCGCACGAACGGGTAGGGATAGACGTAATGCAGCCGCACCCAGGCCCCCAGGCTGCCCAGATCGCGGGCCAGCGGCAGGATGGGGAATTTATCGTCGCGCGCCTTCCAGTCAGTGCCATAGGCAGACGTGTCCTGGGAAATCACCAGCAATTCCTTCACCCCCGCCGCGACCAGCTTTTCGGCCTCGCGCAGCACGGCGCGCGCGGGGCGGGACGCAAGCCTGCCGCGCATGTCGGGGATGATGCAGAACTTGCATTTGTGGTTACAGCCCTCGGAGATCTTGAGATAGCTGTAATGGCGCGGCGTCAGCGATACGCCGGTGGCCGGCAGCAGGTCGATGTAAGGGTCGGGGGCGGGCGGCACGGCTTTGTGGACGGCATCGAGCACGCGTTCATATTGCTGCGGGCCGGTGACGGCGAGAACGGAGGGATGGGTGCCGGTGATGGCCTCGGGCACGGCCCCCAGACAGCCGGTGACGATGACCTTGCCGTTTTCGCGCAGGGCCTCGCCGATGGCCTCCAGGCTTTCCATCTTGGCGGAATCGAGAAAGCCGCAGGTGTTGACGATGACCGCCTCGGCCCCGGCGTAATCGGGGCTGATCGCGTAGCCCTCGGCGCGCAGGCGGGTCAGGATGCGTTCGCTGTCAACAAGCGCCTTGGGGCAGCCCAATGAGACCATGCCGATGGTGGGCTGGCCGGGGCGGGGGGTGTCCGTCAGGCGCGCTTTGGGGGCGAGATCGGGGCGGAGGCTGGGTGGGTTCTGGCTCATGGTTTGCCTATAGGGCAGAGCGGGCGGACGGGGAAGGGGGGCGCATGATCTGCGCCGCGCTGGCGGAGCAGAGATATGGCGCGCAGTTTGGTCAGAAAGGAAATGAGATGATCCGTGATCCGGGTTTTCAATGCGGGGCGACCGGGCGGCGCGGGATTGTGCGGTGCCCGGTGTCCCCTATGTGATAGGCAGGGATCATGGCAACCAGCAGGGAATGGCAATGAACGAGCGGGAAGAGGACAGGATTTCGGGCCGGATACATGGCGAGCAGTTCGAGGCCGAGGCCGATGGCATCTGGATGCGGCTGCTGTATATGCTGATCATCGCGGTGATGATCTCGGTCGCGCAGACGGTGCTGGGGGTGGCGACGGTGATCCAGTTTATCATTTTGCTGATCAACAAGGAACCGAACCCGCGCCTGGCGGAGTTCGGCACCGATCTGGGCATCTGGATTGCCAAGGCGGCACGCTATCAGACGGCGGCGAGCCAGGTGAAGCCCTGGCCCTGGACCGAGCTGGATTGACGGGTTTCAGCCGGTTTTCGATTGCAGGTCATGGACCATTTTCAGCACCATGCGATAGGGCGCGAAGGGGATCAGCCATTGCAGTTGGATCCGGCGCTTGGCCTCGTTGATCACCCGCAATTTACCCTTGAGCATGGCGTCATAGCCGATCTGGGCGACATCGGCGGGCAGGGCAGCATAGGTGGCGGGGCTGGCCAACGACGTGCCGGTCAGATCGGCGGCGGCGACAAAGCCGGTATCGACAAGGCCCGGCTCCAGCGCGGTGCAGGTGACGCCTGTCGCGCGCAATTCCTGATCCAGCGCCATCGAGAATGAGCTGACAAAGGCCTTGGTGGCGTAATAGGTGGCCTGTAGCGGGCCCGGAATATAGGCAGCGGTGGAGCTGACCTGAAGGATCTTGCCGCGCCCGCGCGTGGCCATGGCGCGCGCCGCATGGTGGCTGAGCGTGACCAACGCCTTGATGTTGAGGTCGATCATCGCCAGATCCTGGGCCAGATCGCGGTCAATGAAACGGCCCTGGCCGCCGAAGCCGGCATTGTTGATCAGGATATCGACCGGCGCGCCCAGTGCCTCGACCTGTTGCCACAGCGCATCGGCCCCGCCCGGCGCGCCCAGATCGAGCGCGATGGCGTGCACGGTGACGGTATGGGCGGCCTCCAGTTCGGCCTTGAGCGCCTGCAATTCGGCGTCGCGGCGGGCGGTGATGATCAGATCTCCGCCACGGGCGGCATGAATGCGGGCAAATTCGCGGCCGAGGCCAGAGGACGCACCGGTGATCAGGGCAGTATCGGCCATTGGGGGTTTCCTTTGTCAACAATTGTTGACGTGCAGATAGGGCACCGGCCCGGCTCTGTCAACGCGCGTTGACAAAATAGTCATGCGGGGCCATAGATCGGTGCCATGGGAAAGGCAGACACAACCCGGGAAAAGCTGCTGGTGGCAGCGCGCCAGACGATGTGGCGGCGCGGCTATGGCAATGTCGGTCTGCGCGCGATTGCCGGGGCGGCGGGTGTCGATGTGGCGCTGGTTTCGCGCTATTTTGGCGGCAAGCGGGGGCTGTTCGAGGCCACGCTGGACGGGGCGTTCGATCTGGACGGGTTGTTTGGCGACCCCGGCGGCGACCTGGTCGAGACTATTGCGCGCGCCATATCACTGCCGGTGTCGGGCGCTATCGCGCCCGATCCGCTGCGTCTGTTGATCATGAACGCCAATGATGCCGAAGTTGGCGCGATGCTGCGCGCCGCCTTTGAGGCCCAGTTCCTGGCCCGGTTTCGGGCCAGGCTGGAGGGGCCGGAGGCCGGTGCGCGGGCGGCGTTGTTTACTGCCGTGCTGCTGGGTCTGGTTCTGGCGCGCAAATGCCTGGGCCTGCCGGGCATGGCTGATGCTGATCCTGAGGAGATCTTGCGCCAGAACAGATATGCGTTGACGGTGGCTTTGGCCTATCCGGGGGCCGGGCAGGGTTGAGCGCGGCGGCCCCGGGCCCGCTTGCGCATCAGGGTGGATGGTTGCCCGTGGCCGAGCAAACCGATTTGGGGGCTGTTTCCGGGGGCCGGTTTCGCGCTAGGATTCAACTCAAGGCAGGCAAGGAGTGCACAAAATGCGCTGGATATTTCGAATTATAGGCGTGCTGGTATTGCTGGTTGTGCTGGCTATTGGTGCCCTGTTTCTGATCCCGGCGGAACGTATCGCGGCACTGGCGGGCGATCAGTTTGAACGCGCCACGGGGCGGTCTTTGGTGATCTCGGGCGATGTCAGCCCGTCGATCTGGCCCAGCCTTGGGGTGCGCGCCGAAGGCGTCGAGATCGGCAATCCGGTCTGGGTCAGTGATGGCCCGATGCTGCGCGCGGAAAGGCTGCGCGTCGGCATTGGGCTGAGCGCGCTGTGGGGTGGCCCCATTCAGGTGCAGCGCTTTGAACTGGTCAATGCCGAAATTCTGCTGGTGCAGGCGGCTGATGGTGCGGTGAGCTGGGATTTTTCGGGCACCGGGGCCCATGCCGAAGCGGGCGCGACTGATGCCGATAGCGGGGGCGGCAGCGGATTGGAAAATTTCAGCCTCGATATTGCCGAGATCCGCAATGGCGCGCTGACGTTCCGCGATGAGGCTGCGGGCACCGAAATATCGGTCAGCGGCATCGACCTGACGCTGCGCCTGCCCTCGGCGGCGGGCCGGGCCTCGCTGGAGGGGCGGGCCACGATGAACGGGGCCGAGATCAATATCGAAGGGGCCATCGAGGGCGTCGGGCCGTTGATCGAGGGCGAAATTCGCCCGGTCACGCTGGCGGCAAGCTGGGATGGCGGCGAGGCCGGGTTTGACGGTCGGGTCGGGCTGGCCCCGCTGGGCATTGACG
Organism: Alterinioella sp.; assembly: GCF_058343375.1. Classification (NCBI taxonomy): domain Bacteria; kingdom Pseudomonadati; phylum Pseudomonadota; class Alphaproteobacteria; order Rhodobacterales; family Paracoccaceae; genus Alterinioella; species Alterinioella sp. Next base: position 3,905 of record NZ_JBTUJH010000038.1, on the reverse strand, counting down.
GCACGATGGCACTGGATGCCACCGATCTGGACCCGATCATGGCGCTGGCCGGGCAACCGGCGCTGGAATTGCCGCGCGGGCTGGGCCGCGACCGGATTGCGGTGGATGCGACGGTGACGCTGGCCTCCGAAGGCTCGGTGCATCTGCGCGCGGCGCGGTTCGTGCTGGATGACAATGAATTGACCGGGGATGTGGATATTCTGCCGGGCGATGAGCGGCCGATGATCCGCTTTCGGTTGCAGGGCGGCGCGCTGGATTTGAGCGGGTTGAGCGAAGCGGAGGATGGCGCACAGACCGGTGAGGCCGGGGTCGGCGGCTGGTCGCGCGACGCCATTGATGTGAGCGGGCTTTTTGGTGCGGATGCCGAGGTGGCGCTGGTGCTGGAGGGGCTGGATCTGGGGCTGGCCATGCTGGATGGCGTCGATCTGCGGGCCAATCTGGATGCCGGGCGGCTGGTGCTGGAGCTGCGCCAGATCGCGGCCTATGGTGGCAGTCTGAGCGGGCAATATGTGGTCAATGGGCGTGGCGGGCTGTCGATGGCTGCCGACATTACCATGCGTGACATGCAATTGGCCCCTTTGTTGATGGAATTTGCCGGTTATGAGCGGCTGGAAGGCACTGGCAGCGGCGCGGTGAATTTTCTGATGGTCGGCAATGATATGGACAGTCTGATGAGATCGCTTTCGGGCGCGGGCAATCTGGAATTTGGTCAGGGGGCGATTCTGGGCCTCGACATCTGGGGCATGATCCGCAACCTCGATACCTCCTATCAGGGCGAGGGATCGCGCACCGTTTATGACAGCATCACCGCCAGTTTCACGATTGCAGATGGCGTGCTGAGCAATGATGATTTCCTGATGGACAGCTCGGTCGGCCGGGTCGCGGGTATTGGCACCGTGGGCATCGGCGCACAGGTGCTGGATTACACCGTGACGCCCGAGGTGCTGGCCGGTGAGGCGGGCGGGCTGCGGGTGCCGTTGCGGATTTCGGGGGCCTGGAGCGATCCGAATTACAGCCTGGATCTGGAGGCGCTGGCCGGTCAGGAACTGGAAGGCCAGATCGACGCGCTGGAGGAACAGGCGACCGAAGCGGTGCAGGGCGCGGTGTCGGGCGCTTTGGGGGTCGAGGTGGATACCGCCGCGGAGGCCGCGGATGCGCTGGAGGACCGCCTGCGCCAAGAGGCTGCGGATCAGTTGCAGCGCCTGTTGGGCGGGGGAGATTGAGGATGCGGGTGATCCTGATGCTGGTGGCGCTGCTGGGGTTGGTGGCGTGTGGCGGGGCTGCCGGAACCACGCGGGGGGCGGGCGTGCCCGCCGGTGAGCCACCGCTTTACCCCAATGAGACGCCCGAGCTGCGCGCGTTGATCAATGAATATGCCGCGCTCTATGATGTTCCGGCGGCGTTGATCCACCAATCCATTGACCGCGAGAGCGACTATCGCGCCGATGCCCGCGCCGGGCCCTATTACGGGCTGATGCAGATATTGCCGGAAACGGCGCGCAATATGGGGTTTCGCGGCGCCCCGTCGGAGCTGCTGGATGCGGAGACCAATCTGCGTTGGGCGGTGAAATATCTGCGCGGGGCGTGGCTGCTGTCGGATGGCGATTTTGACACTGCGATTGGCTGGTATGCGCGCGGCTATTACTACGAGGCGCGCGATCGCTGCATGTTGGTGGAAACGGGGTTGCGCGAGCGCGAGGTGCGGCGGTCTTGCGGCTGAGCTGGCAGGGCGCGGCTGATCCTTGCCATTGGCCCCGGCGAGGGGCAGGGTGGCTGCCATGACCCGGACCAAAATTCACCGCCCCGAGATTCAGGACATCAAAGGCGATGCGGAATGGAGCGCGCTTGAGGCAAACCTGCTGGTGGAGTGCAGGCTGGGGCGCATGGCCTATCTGCCGGGCAAGGTGGACCGGCCCGATGATTGCGGCGATCCTGAGCGACGGGTGCGGGCGGGGCTGATCCGTTACCTGCTGCTTGGCGGCTGCGACGGGGATGATGGCGCGCGCCCGCACCCCAGAGGCGTGCAAATCGCTGGCGGCTGGATCGACGGGGTGCTGGATTTTGCGGGCTGCCGCAGTGAGGTTGGTCTGAGCCTTGAAAATTGCCTGCTGCCGCATTGCCCCGTTTTGGTGGATGCAGAGTTGCACGCGCTTTACCTGCCGGGATGTCACCTGCCGATGGGGGCCATTCTGCACCGCCTGACAACGGGTGCAAATGTGCATTTGGGGGCCGGGTTTTGCGCCGATGCCATGGTTGATCTGGGCGGTGCCAGGATCGGCGGCCAGTTAAGCTGTGATGGCGGTAAATTTTTGGCCAATGGCGAGTGCGCGCTCAATTGCGAAGCGGCGCGGATCGGGGCGGATGTTTTTTTGGGCAAGGGTTTCCGGGCCATGGCGGAGGTGGATTTTAGACGGGCGGAGATCGGCGGTCAGTTGGCTTGTGATGGCGGTAAATTTTTGGCCAATGGCGGGTGCGCGCTCAACTGCGACGCGGCGCGGATCAGGGCGGATGTGTTTTTGCGCGCGGGGTTTCGGGCCAGGGCGGAGGTGAATTTTATTCGGGCGGAGATCGGCGGACGGTTGGATTGTAGCGGCGGTGAGTTTCTGGCCGAGAGCGCGCGCGCGCTTACCTGCCAGGCGGCGCGGATCGGGGCGGATGTGTTTTTGCGCGATGGGTTTCGGGCCATGGCGGCGGTGAATTTTGTGCGGGTGGACGTAAAGGGTAACCTCCTCATTCAGCAAGCCACACTGACAACGGGGTTTGATGGGGAGGCGATGCGGGTCGGGCAGGGGTTTTTCTGGCAGCAGGTGACCGGGGGTCGGCAAGGGGTCGATCTGACCGAAGCGCGGGTCGGGTCGTTGCGCGATGACTGGGCAAGCTGGGAAGGGGTAGGCACTCTGATCCTTGACGGGTTTCGCTATGAGCGGCTGGAAATGTCGATGCCGGTGACGCGGCGGCTGGACTGGCTGGGGAAAAACCGGCGGGCAGTGATTGCTGGTGTTGTGAACGACAAGGGCGGCGAGGTCTGGCGTGATTTCGACCCGCAGCCGCATGTTCAACTGGCCAATATTTTACGCGCCCAAGGGCATCGAAACGGGGCTGCGCGCGTGCTGATGGACCGGGAGGTGAAACAAAGCCAAGCCGAACGCTGGCGTGCCCTGGCGCGGCTTCAGGAGCGCAAATCGCCGGTTTGGCCGAGCTTTCCGGAAGAGTTTCAGGCCGGGTTCGGGCACCTGTTTCGCTATATGTTCGGCTATGGGCATCAGCCGATGCGGGCGTTGTGGTGGGTTCTGGGGTTTGTCCTCTTTGGGGCGGGGCTGTATGGCGCGGCCTATGATGCCGGGCAGATGGCACCAAATTCAGATGTCGTGCTGACCTCAGTCGATTGGCTTGCGGCGGTTGCGGCTTATGAGGCCGGGGCAGGGCCATTGCCGCAGATCGCCTGGGTCTCACTGGACAGCACCCAGGATTACGAGAGTTTCAACCGCTTGATCTATGGGCTGGATCTGTTTGTGCCGCTGGATGCGCTGGGGCAGGAAAATGCCTGGGCACCGTCACCGGCGCGGGGCAATTGGGGCCTTGTCGGGTTCTATCTGCGGCCGGTCATTCAGGCTGCGGGCTGGATCATGACCGCCCTGGGGGCGGCGGTGCTGACCGGATTGGTCGGACGGCGCGATTGAGGCCGGCGCGCGGGCGCTGTTTGCTGGCGCAAAGGCACCCCGCCCGCCGTCCCACGGGGGGGGGGAATCGCCCGGCGGGTTCAGCGCCGCCGGTCGCGGCGGCTGCTCATGGGTTGAAACGCGACGCCGACATGGGCTTCGCAATAGGGTTTGCCCTGTTGCACCGGCAGGCCGCAGAAATAGAAATCATCGGTGGCGGGATCGCCGATTGGCCATTTGCAGACC
>NZ_JBTUJH010000037.1:0-80537 GCF_058343375.1 Alterinioella sp. | reverse complement strand
GGTCGATGGTGCTGCCGGATGTGTTCATTGATCAGGCCAGCCCGGCGGATATGTATGGCGTGGCCGCGATGAATGCCGAGCATATCGAGGCCAAGGTGCTGGATGTGTTGGGGGTTGCGACCCTGAGCAAGCTGGCCGGGGCCTGAGAGGGTTTCGCCGCGCTGACGCGCGCCGACCGGTTGGGGGGCCAGCCCCCCAAACCCCCCGAGGTATTTCTCACCAAGATGAAAGGGAGCTGACAGTTTAGAGCGCGTCGCGCCAAATCGAATTCACCGGCCGACCCGAACGCATTCGATTTCGCGAACGCTGCCTCGGTCCGGGTGATGAATGCTCGAATCCGATCAGGCGCGACGCGCTATAGAACAAATTGTGCTTCTTCTTTGTCCAAATACTCAAATTCCGACGGCAGTGCCGGGTGTTTCCGTGCAAATGGAGGCACACCATGACTGTTCCAGCCATTTGTTCAGCTCGGCCTCGCCCCGGTAGGCGGTATTGGTATATTCATGCCACATCGGTCGGATCAGATTGATCTACGTGAAGCTTGCCATGCCAGGATGCGGGCCGAACTTCTTGCTATTGCAATCTTAACGAAACCAACCGCTTGCATCACGCCCGCCACGCATCCGTTGAGCGGCGGTTCCGAAACGCGCGGAATCAGCCGGGTCAGAGAGTGCCGCCTTCTGCATAACCTTTCAGACCCAACCTGAGATCCCATCAAGCACCTGACTTTCCAGCAGATTTCTATCCGCCGGGTTTAAACATAGTAACAGCACTGACTACCTGCGGCAGCGCGCCCGGATATTTTCAGGTGCAAAGAAGGCTGGTGGTCAGCCCAGGGTGAAGCTTGCGGCAAGTTCGATATGGGCGCTCCAGCGGAACTGATCGACCGGTTGCACCCAGTTCAGCCGGTAGCCCGCCATCAGCAGTGATTTTGCGTCGCGGGCGAAACTGACCGGATTGCAGGAGACATAGGCGATGGATGGCACCCGGGCGGTGGCGATCTGGGTGATCTGGGCCTCGGCCCCGGCGCGGGGTGGATCGAGGATGATGGCATCGTAGCGGGCCAGCTCATCCGGATGCAGGGGGCGGCGAAAGAGATCGCGGGTTTCGGTGGTGACGGGTTTGAGGCCATTGGCGTGGCGAATGGCGTGATCGAGGGCCGCGGTCATGTCGGGTGCGGCTTCGACCGCATGCAGCGCGGCCGTTTGCGCCAGCGGCAGGGTGAAAGTGCCGCAGCCGGCAAAGAGATCGGCGATCTTGCGGGCCGGGCCGACGGCCTCGGTCACGGCGGCGACCAGGGTTGCTTCGCCATCGGGCGTGGCTTGCAGAAAGGCACCGGGCGGTGGGGTGACGGCCACGCCGCCGAAGCGCTGCGCCGGGGGGTTGGTGGTGAACACAGTTTCATCGCCCCAGCTCAGCCGCGCGAAATGGGGCAGGAATTTCGGCAGCGCCAGGCGCAGGGCGGAGTCGAGCGGTTTGCCCCCGGTGACCGTGCAATCGGTGCCATTGGCCGAGCGGGTCAGGGCGAAGGCCAGCGTGGCGCTGCGCGATCCGCCGAGCCGGGTGATCTCGGCCAGCACCGGGGTCAGCGCCAGCAGATCGGGATGCAGGACAGGGCATTCGGTGATTGGCACGATGGTGTCGGAGCGGCGCGCGTGAAACCCCACCAGCGCGCCCTTTTTGGTGCGCCTTCCGGCCAGCGTGGCGCGGCGGCGGGCATGGGGCGGTGAGACATGGATCGGGCGGTATGTGGTGGTCAGCCCCTGCGCGGAAAGCGCGGTCTCGATCACCTGCACCTTCCAGGCCGCCAGAAACTCATCCGAGCCATGTTGCAGCGAACAGCCGCCGCAACTGCGGAAATGGGCGCAAGGCGCGCGCACGCGATCGGGCGAGGGCGTGATGATCTTTGGATCAGTGATGCGGCCCTGGGTGATCTCGCCCGTGATCACCTCGCCGGGCAGGGTGAGGGGCACGAGGGTGCCATCGGCGGTGAGGCCGTCGCCCTTGTGGCCGAGCCGGATGATGATGTGTTCGCTCATATCCGCAGCCTTATAGCAGTTTCGGAAAAACATGAATCACTTAACGCTGCCTGAAACCCGGGATTTCAGCGCGCCAGGCGATGCATCCTGTCTCGGGTATTTCGAGACCTGCCTTGGCTGCAAACGCGCCGGGGCGAAAACCGGCTCAGGGCGACGCGATGGCGGGGCTGAAGGCGTAGCCCTCGGGGCTGAGGATGGTGGCTTCGCGCAGCCCGTGCGGTTTGCACCCGGCCGGTTCCAGCACGATATGGCCTAGCGCCTCGGCCCGGAGGGTGGCGGCATCGGGGTCAATGCCGAAGAGGTAGAGCTGCACTCCGCCGCCGCGCGGGGGCATCTCGGGGAGCAGCGACAGCAGCGGATGGGTGCCATAGGTGGCATCGGCATGGATCTGCATCATCATGTCGTGGTGCCGGATGATCGCGAAATCGGCGGAAACGCGATGCGCGGTGAGGCCAAACACGTCTGTCAGGAAATCCACCAATGCGCTGACATCGGGGCTGAGCAGGTTGACGCCAATGCCGGTCAGGCTGCGGCCGAAATCTTCGGCTGATACGGTTTCAAGATCCATTTTGTTCCCCTTTCCATGTCGCGGCCTTATTCGGCGGCGTCCTGAATGCCGATGAAACCGCCCGATTGCCGGTTCCAGTAGCGCGCATAAAGCCCGCCCTTGGCCAGCAGGGCATCATGGGTTCCATCCTCGACAATGCGGCCGGCATCCATCACCACGATCCGGTCCATCGCCGCGATGGTCGACAGGCGGTGCGCGATGGCGATCACGGTCTTGCCCTGCATCACCTGCGCCAGCGTGCCCTGAATGGCGGCCTCGACTTCGCTGTCCAGCGCGCTTGTCGCCTCATCCAGCACCAGCACCGGGGCATCTTTCAGGAACGCGCGGGCCAGCGCGATGCGTTGGCGTTGCCCGCCCGACAATTTCACGCCGCGTTCGCCCAGATGCGCGTCATAGCCTTTGCGGCCGGTATGGTCCTGAAGATCGGGAATGAACTCATGCGCCTCGGCCCGGCGGGCGGCGGCGATCATGTCATCCTCGGAGGCGCCGGGGCGGCCATAGAGGATATTGTCGCGGGCGGAGCGGTTGAACATCGCCGTTTCCTGGGTGACCATGGCGATCTGGCGGCGCAGGCTTGCCTGGGTCAAGTCGCGCACATCGCTTTCATCCAGCAAGACGCGGCCGCTTTCGGCGTCATAGAGGCGCAGGAGCAGCGCCACGAGGGTGGATTTGCCGGCCCCCGACGCCCCCACCACGCCAAGTTTCTGGCCCGGCGGCACATCGAGGCTGAGCCCGATCACGCCGCCGGTTTTGCGACCATAGGCGAAGGTGACGTTATCGAACCGGATGCGGCCCCGGGCGCGGTCAAGATCCAGCGCGGTGGCATGGTCGGTCAGGGTATGGGCGGGCGACAGCGTGGCCATGCCATCCTCGATCTCGCCGATATGGGAATAGATCGTCATCAGCACGAAACTGACCCAGCCGGTCATCTGGGCGATGCGAATGGCGATGGCACCGGTGGTGGCGATCTGACCGGTTGTGGCCAGGCCTTGGGTCCAGAGCCAGAGCGTGCCGCCGATCAGGATCACCGGCAGCGCGCCTGCGACGGTCATCAGCGACAGGCGAAACAGGGCCGAAATGGCACCGAAATCAATCGCCTTGTGGCGGAACCGCGCCATGGCATCCAGCGCCGAGCGATCCTCGAAATCATGATGCGCGAACAGTTTGACGGTCTTGATATTGGTGATGGTATCGACCACCTGCCCCGAGACCGCCGCCCGGCTGCCGGCGCGGTCTTTGGACAGTTTGCGCACCCGTGGCATGAACCAGCGGATCAGCGCGAAATAGGCAATCAGCCAGACCAGCAGCGCCAGCGCCATGCGCCCATCAATCGAGATCAGCAGCAGCATCGAGCCCAATAGCGAGGCCAGCGCGAAGGCCACGACATTGACCAGCTCGACCACCACATTGGTGACCGCGCCCGAGGTCTGCATCTGTTTCTGCGCGATCCGGCCGGCAAAATCATTGTCAAAGAAGGTGACGGCCTGGCCAAGCGTGTGCCGGTTGAGCCGCGCCAGAACCAGCACATTGACATTTGGCTGCACCACCAGCGCGGTCGCAGCCGAGGAGGCCGCGAAGGCCAGCGGGCGCAGCAGCAGGAAAAACGCCAGCGCGGCAAGCAACAGGGGCCATTCGGTCTGAAACAGATTATCCGGCTGCCCGGTGGCGACGGCGTCGATGATGAGACCCAGAAACAGCGCCGACATGACTTCGGAAATGCCCGCAAAGGCCGAGATCAGCGCCGCCAGGATCAGCACCGGCCAGGCCCCTTGCAGGCACCAGTAGAAAAACGGCCCCAGCCGGTCGGGCGGCGGGCCTTGCGCCGGGCGGAACGGGTCGATCAGGTTGGCCAGGCGCCTCATTCGGCGGCCTCGGTGCCGATGAAGCCGCCCGATTGCCCGGCCCAGAACCCGGCATAGAGCCCGCCCTTGTCCAGCACCAGCGTTTTTGCGTCGGGCCGGTCGACCACCCGGCCCGTGACCTGTGACCTTGCATCCGAACTGGCCTTGGAGGCCGGCCCGACGCGGGCCATTATCCGGCGCACCAGCAGCGCATAGAGCGCCAGCCAGATCAGCAGCGGGATCACCAGCCGGGCATCGGCATTGAGCAGCAGCACCGCCGCCCCGACCATATAGGCCAGCGAGAAGGTGATGGCATCAAACACCTGGAACACCGCATCACCGGCGGCGGGCGGGGTTTGCATGATCCGGTTGGCCAGCCGCCCGGCAAAGTCATTTTCAAACCAGCCCACCGATTGGCGCAGCACATGGCGATGTGCCCGCCAGCGAATGAGCGTGCCGAAATTGACGATGATGGCATTGTTCAGCAGCGCCGTGTCCAGCCCCTGGATGACCGGGCGAATGAGCAGGATGAAAAGCGCCACGCCGAGCAGTTCCCAACCGTAATCGGCGGCCACCTCATTGGGGCTGAGGCGGCTCAGGATATCGACCAGCCGCCCCATATAGGCAATCAGCCAGATCTCCATCGCGGCGACCACGACCGACATCATCGCGGTGATCAGAAAGACCCGCTTGAACGGTTGCGAATAGGCCCAGAGAAAGGGCCAGATGCGTTGCGGCGGGCGATCTTCCTCCGGGTAATCGGTGAAAGGGTCGACCATGTTTTCGAAAAAGCGAAACATGCGGGCAGACCGGGGGTTCGGGGTTCGGGCACCCAGATATAGCGCTGTTGTCAGAGGAAGACCATGACGGCAGAGGCGGCCAGAGCGGCGGCCATCCCGGTGCGGAATATCGCCCAGGCCCCGGGTGTGGTCAGCAGCAGCGCCAGCAGCGTTCCGGCAAAGCTCCAGAACAGGCAGACAAAGAGATTGAGACCGGAAAAGGCCGTCGCCAGCCGCCCGGCATCGACCCATGCACCCAGCCCCGAACCATAGCCCGCAGCGGCGGAGATCGCCACCGCCCAGACCTTGGGATTGACCCATTGAAACAGCGCTGCCTCAACGAAGGTAAAGGGGCGTTGGCCGGGTTTTTGGGCCGACAGCGCCCGGGAGCGCAGCAACTGGACGGCCATGAACATGATCCAGCCGGCGGCGATGATCTTGAGCACCAGGCCAAGGGCCGGGATGGTGGCCAGCACTGCGCCGATGCCAAGCCCGGTCAGCCCCGCGGTGATGCCGACGCCCAGAACCACGCCCGCGACATGCGGCAAGGTGGCACGAAAGCCGAACCGCGCCCCCGAGGAGGTCAGCAGGATGACATTGGGGCCGGGCGAGAAAAGCCCGAAAAAGACAAAGGGATAGAGCGGATCCATGGCCGCGACAGGAGGGCGCGGGGGTGGCGCTGTCAAGCCAGCAGATCGGCCTTGGTCAGGGAAAAATCGGAGGCGATCCAGCGGGTTTCCGCCGCGCGCAAAGCGATGCCGATATCGGGGCCGGACAGGCCGCGCGATTGCAGATCGGCGGCGCGCAGCGGGAAGATCTGTTGCGCGCCACGGGTGATTGCGGCCAGATCGGTGTCTTTCACGCTGGTTTCAAACAGCGCCGCGCGCAGCAGCAACACATCGCGCCCGGCCGCTTCGCCCAGCAAATAGCCAAGCGCCCCCGGCCCGGTGGCATCACCGATATGTCTGCGCCGCAGGGCAATGCCGCTGGCCTGGCGTTTGCTGAGCCGGAGCGCGCCCGCCACATCCTGACCGCCAATAAGCGCCAGCCGTCGGACCGGATCGGGGGCCAGGCCTGCCGCCGCCTCGTGATGGATCAAAGCCGGCAGCGCGCTGGCATCACCCCCCGGCAACACCCGCGCCAGCACGCCCGCCTGCGCCATTGCGGCCATGGCCGGGCCGGGGTCGGGGGCGCTGAGCAGCTTGACCATCTCGGCCCCGACCCGTTCGCGCGACAGCTGCGCGAGACCGTCTGCCATTTCGGCACAGGCGGCCAGGCCGTCAGCATCCAGCCCGCCTGCCGGATCGGCGTAATGGGCGTGAAAGCGGAAGAATCGCAGGATGCGCAGGGTATCTTCGGTGATCCGGTCATGCGGGTCGCCGATGAAACGCACCCGGCGCGCCTTCAGATCGGCAAGGCCGGTCCCGAGCGGATCGCGCACCGCGCCACGGGCATCGGCATAGAGCGCGTTGATGGTGAAATCGCGGCGCAGGGCGTCTTCCTCGATGCGGGCGGAAAACGCCACCACGGCGCGGCGGCCATCGGTCTGCACGTCGCGGCGAAAGGTGGTGACCTCATGCGCGATCCCGTCTGCCACCACGGTGATGGTGCCATGGTCGATGCCGGTGGGGACCGGTTTCATGCCTGCGGCACCGGCGATCTGCATCACCTGTTCGGGATGCGCATCGGTGGCAATGTCGATATCGGTGACGGCGCGGCCGATGATCGCGTCGCGCACGCAGCCGCCGACAAAAAGGGCATGGAACCCACCGGCCTCAAGCGCCGCACATAGGGCCTGGGTGGCGGGGCGGGTCAGCCAGTCTGCCTGCACGATCATGGCGCCACCCGATCGGCCAGGCCCTTGAGCATCCGCGCCGTCGCGCCCCAGATGTAATAGGGGCCGTAAGGGACCACGTAGAAGGCGCGCCACGTGCCCTGCCAGCGGCGCCGTTCAATGCGGTAATTGGCCGGATCCATCAGGAATGCCAGCGGCACCGAAAACACCTCGGCCACTTCGCCAATCTCGGCCACCGGCGTGAACGGCCCGCGAATGGCCCCCACAAAGGGGCTGACAGAGTAGCCGGTCACGGTTTCATGCGGGGCCAGGCAGCCGAGGATCTCGACAGTGTCGGGCCGCAGCCCGATCTCCTCGTGGCTTTCGCGCAGGGCGGCGGCGGCGGCATCGGCGTCACTGGCATCGAGTTTGCCGCCGGGCAAGGCGATCTGGCCGGGATGATGTTTCAGCGTCGAGGCGCGTTCGGTCAGGATCACCTGCGCGCCCGGCCCGGAGCCGATGATTGCCATCAGCACCGCCGCCGGTTTCAGCTTGCGACCTGCGGCCAGCACCAAGCCCGGATTGAGGTCATAATCGGACGAGGCCGCAGCCGGCACCGCCAGCGCCCGTTTTATGTGCGCAAGATCAGTCAGCTTGCTTCTGGGCCTCGAACCCGAGTGTGGCCGGATCAAAGATGTAATGCGCCCCGCAGAACTGGCAATCGGCGGTGAGTTTGCCGTCATCATTTGTCATATGGGCGATATCCTTGGCGGAATAGATCGACATCGTCTGGCGCACCCGATCAGGCGAGCAGGAGCAGCCAAACGCCACCGGCAGGGCGTCATAGACGCGCGGAGATTCCTCGTGAAACAGGCGCAGCAGCAGGTCGGTGGGGGCGATGCTTGGGCCGATCAACTCAAGGTCTTCGACGGTATCGAGCAGCACATTGGCGCGGGTCCAGTTCTCAGTCTGATCCTCATCCAGAATATCGGTTGCCGTCAGCAGCCCGCCCTCGCCCGAGCCGCCTTCGCCGGTCACATGCGGGCTGGCTTTGGGCATATGTTGCAGCATCACGCCGCCGGCGCGCCACCCGGTCACGCCGCCGGGCTCCCGGCTGTGGCCGAAGGATAGCGCGAAACGGGTGGGCAATTGTTCGGATTGGGCAAAATAGGCCTCGGCGCAGGCTTTCAGCGACCCGCCGGCGATGGGGGTGATGCCCTGATAGGGTTCGCTTCCATGGCCCTGATCGATCAGGATCGCGAAATAGCCCTTTCCGATTTGCGAAAACGGGTCTTTGGTGTCGTCATAGGTTTCAGGGTCAAAGCTGGCATAGGCCCGGATCTGCGCCTTGGCACCGGGGGTTTCCGGGGCCCGGATATCGGTGGCCAGAATGCGCAACGGCCCGTTGCCGCGCACTTGCAGGCTGAGCTTCCAGCGCAGTTTGATGGTCTGGCCGATCAGCGCCGTCAGCAGCGCCATTTCGGCCACCATGCCCTCAACCCCGCGCGGGTAATCATGCTGATCCAGAATTCGGTCGATGGTGCCATCCAGCCGTGCCACCCGGCCGCGGATATCAGAGCGGTCAAGCTGGAAGGGCAGGACGGTGTCATCCCAGGCGATTTTGGTGCTGAGGGTCATTGGCTTTCCTTCCGCGGCGCGGGCTGGCATACCGCGCCCATATATGCGGGGCAAGCGCCTTGCCAACCCATTGCCGCCACATGGGGCCCGCCATGAACCGCCGATTTGGACCGAAACCCGACCCCGCCCGCCGCTATCAGCCGCGCATGGGGGCCTATGCGATCGTGATTGCGGGCGATGGCATATTGGCCACGTTTCAGGACCGCCCGGTGCCGGAACTGCAATTGCCGGGCGGCGGTGTCGACCCCGGCGAAAGCGCCGTGCGCGCGTTGCATCGTGAGGTGCTGGAGGAAACCGGATACCGGATCAGCGGGCCGCGCCGCTTGGGCATGTTTCACCGCTTTACCTATATGCCGGATTACGAGATCTGGGCGCAGAAACAATGCCATGTCTATGCGGCCCGGCTTGGCCCGCGCATTGCGGCCCCGTCCGAGCCCGGGCATATCCCGGTATTTCTGCCCTGGGCCGAGGCCGAGGAACATCTGGGTGTGGAGGGCGACCGGTTTTTCGTGGCCCGGATCAGGCGCGCATTGGGCCTGTGAAATCGAAGGCGACCAGCGAGACGTCATCGTCAAACTCGCTGCGCCCGGAAAAATCCTGTAGCGCGGTGACGAGGGTGTTCAAAAGGGTATCGCCATGGTCATCGGCGGTCTGGCGCAGCAGGGATGCGAGCCCGTCTTCGCCCAGTTCACCGGTGCCGATGCCCTGACATTCGGTGACACCGTCGGAATACATCACCAGCCGGTCACCGGGGGCCAGGGTGAATGTGAAACTGTCAAACACCGCATCCTCCAACAGGCCGATGGGCATGCCACCCGCGCCCTGCCAGGTGACCGCGCCGCCGGGATGCAGAACCGCCGGGTGCGGGTGCCCGGCCTGGACCATGGTCACCGCGCCGCTGCGCAGGTTGAGATCGGCCAGCGCCAGGGTGAAATACAGATCGGTGCCAATTTCCTTGAACATCATGCGGTTCAGCTTGGCGGCGACCCTGTCGGGGGCCAGCAGATCCCATTGCCCGCCCTTGAGCTGGGTCATCGCCACATTCTGTTCCGGGGCGGCGGTGCCCAGAAGTGCGGCCATCCGCGCCGCCAGCAGGGCAGAGGTCACGCCATGGCCGGACACATCGAGCGAAAACACCCCGATCCGGTCATCATCGATTGGAAAGAACCCGACCAGATCGCCGCCGACATGGCCGCTGGAGCGCAAGGTAAGCGCGATCTGGCCGGTATCGAATTTCCGGAAGGTTTCGCGCAGCAGCGAATCCTGCAAATCCTTGGCATCCTGCAGATCGCGGTCAAGCGCATCGTAAAGCCCGCGAATTTCAGCCAGGGTGGAGCGCACCCGCTGGTTCTGCCAGACCAGTTCGCGCTGCATGTCGATGATTCGCATTCCGGCCCGGATCCGCGCCCGCAATTCATTCGGATCGACCGGTTTCGAGACGAAATCATCGGCCCCCGCATCCAGACCATGGGCAATTTCGGATTTTTCGGTCTTGGAGGTCAGCAAGATGACATAGGCATAGCTTTCGCGGCTGATCCGGCGAAAGGCGCGGCAAAATTCCGGGCCGGTCATATCGGGCATCATCCAATCGGTCAGCACGATCGAGATGGATTGATCGGCCAGTGCGGCCAGCGCATCGGCGGGCGTTTCGCAGACCGTGACCGGGTGGCCCCATTTTTTCAGCAGCGCGGCCAGCAACCGGCGCTGCGCGCGGCTGTCATCGAGCACCAGCACATGCGCCGGGCCGGCGGCCAAATCGACCCCGTGATGGCGTGTGATCTCAATTGCGTCATCCGGCACTGCGCGCCCCTTGCCCTGGTTTCCCCTTGCTTGCCAGATCAGGGGTTAAGGCCGGGTGAAGGATAAAATCCAAGCTATTCGGAGCCGTGATTGCAAGCCTCTGTTAAGGCTGCGGGCCTAGGTATTGCGGGCGTGGGGGCGCGGCTTTTGGAGGGTGGCATGATTGACCGGGCCCGTTTGACCGAGTTGAAAGAGGAAATCGGCGAGGAAGATTTTGGCGAGGTTGCGGAAATTTTTCTCGAAGAGATGACCGAGATTCTGACCGCGCTTTGTGCCGATCCTGCCGCCATTGTTCCGGCGGCGTTTCACGGGCTGCGCGGCAGCGCGTCCAATCTGGGTTTTATCGGGTTCGCGTCTGCCTGCAGCGACGCCGAAAAACGCTGTCAGGGAGGTGAGGTGATCGACATGGAGGCGCTGGTTGCGTTGTTTCGGGCCTCGGTCATGGCGGCGGGTGATGAACTGCCCGCAATGGCGGCCTAGGGTCAGGACCCATTGATCCTGCATCACTGGTCTGACAGATTTTTTCTCTGACAAGGCGTGAGGCGCGCATGTAAATCTGGTTGATTTTCAAAGCCCTGTAACGCTGTCAGTGGGAAAATCCGTCAAATCCAAGGGACGCTGATTTGCCTTCATCTCAGCGTCTCGGCGCGCTTGCAAATGGAGCCACCATTGACGGCGCGCGCCAAACCGCTGATATTTCGGCAAGTAAGGAGGATAAGAAATTGATCCGGGGGATCAATTTCCCGACGAACGCGCCAGTGATGCAGGGTTAATGGGTCCTGACCCTAGATCATGAATTCGGCCAGCACCTCATCCTCGGTGATGTCGCGATAGGCAAAGCCGCCCTGTTCCATCTGCGCAAACAGAAGATCAAAGCTTTCCGGCGCGCCGGTTTCGATACCGATCAGGACAGATCCGAAATTGCGCGCCGATTTCTTGAGATATTCAAAGCGGGCAATATCCTGATCGGGGCCAAGCAGGGCCAGAAAATCCTTCAGCGCCCCGGGGCGCTGCGGCAGGCGCAGGATGAAATATTTCTTCAACCCCTGAAAATGCATCGCGCGTTCCTTGACCTCGGGCAGGCGTTCGAAATCGAAATTCCCGCCCGAGGTGACGCAGACAACCTGCTGACCCTTCAGCGCCGCGCCCAGATCGGCCAGCGCATCAATCGCCAGCGCGCCGGCCGGTTCCAGCACGATGCCTTCGATATTCAGCATCTCGGAAATGGTCACGCAGATCCGGTTTTCGGGGGCCACCAGCACATCGCCGGGATCGGTCTGGCGCAGGATCTGAAACGGATGCGCGCCGATCCGCGCCACCGCCGCGCCATCGACGAAATTATCGACCTGCGGCAAGGTGACAGGGGTGCCCGCCTTCAGCGCGGCGGTCAGGCTGGCAGCACCCGCCGGTTCCACCAGTTTCAGCCTTGTATGGCCCCCGGTCGCCGCCAGATAGGCGGTGATGCCTGCCGACAGCCCGCCGCCGCCCACCGGCAAAACCAGCCGGTCGGGGATCGCGCCCATTTGTTCGATCAGTTCCACCGCGACCGAGGCCTGGCCCTCGATCACATCCAGATCATCGAAGGGCGACAGGAAATGCGCGCCGCTTGTGGCGCAGAAATCCTGTGCCGCCGCCAGCGTGTCGTCGAAATAATCGCCCACCAGCCGGATATCAATCGCATCGCCGCCAAACACCTGGGTCTTGGCAATCTTCTGTTTCGGTGTGGTGACCGGCATGAAGATGGTGCCATGCTTGCCCAGATGGCGGCAGATGAAGGCCACCCCCTGCGCGTGATTGCCGGCGCTGGCGGCGACGAACTGCCCCTGATCGGGATGCATCGCCAGATGTTTGGTGATCGCGTTGAAGGCCCCCCGGATCTTGTAGGAGCGCACCGGGGAAAGGTCTTCGCGTTTCAGCCAGATATCGGCCCCGTAACGATCCGAGAGAAAGGCGTTGCGCAACAGCGGCGTTTGCGGAAACAGCGCCCGCATTGCCTTGGTCGCGCGTCGGGCATCTGCCGCGAAATCATGTGTCATTTCAGGGCCCGGCCTTCGATCTGCACACCGTAGACAGTGGTCATCAGGGACAGGTTCAGCAGGATCTGGATCCAATAAATCAGCGCCGATGCAACAAGGCCTGCCAGGGTCGTGCCGAAGACCGCCGTAACCGCGTCGCTGATGATGCTGGTTGCAAGGGCCAGAACCACGACAGGCACCAGGATATCGGTCGAAACGGGCCTGGTCTCGGTCCAGCTCTCGCGCAGGGTCAGCCGCTGATCCACGGCTGCGGCGGGCAGGATCAGGCCAAGGCGTACGATAAGCCAGGAAAAGCCGATCATGGCCCCCAGCGCGACGACCCATGCCATCGTCGGCGATTGCGAAACTGCCATTACGGCAAGCAAGAACATCAAAAAGACAATCGCTACCGCGATCAGCACGAGGAAAAGAACGATCAGCCGCCCGATATAGGATTTGATGTTCTGCCCGCGCCATTGCGGCACCAACCCGGTGCCATATTCCTCGCGCAGGACATAGCGGTGCCAGCCGACCGCGGCCCAGGCCGTGGTGACGACATTGACGAGCAGGAACATCAGGATCAGACCGGGGTTTTCCGGTTGCGGCACGCCGCCTGGCCCCGGCACTGTCTGGGCCGAGAGATAGAGGATCAGCAGCATCGGTCCGGCCGTCAGCAACAGCGTCAGCCGCGCGGCCTGCCCGAGATTGCCGAATACCTGGCGAACCACATGTTGCAGCATCCGATACCCGTCATCCATAATGCACCCTCCTTGCTTCCCCCCTGAAAACCCGGTATCGCCCGCGCGGTCAATCTCATATTCCCGGAGTGTCCAAAATGTCTGCGCCCAAGAAAGTCGTTCTTGCCTATTCCGGCGGTCTCGATACCTCGATCATCCTGAAATGGTTGCAGATGGAATATGGCTGCGAGGTGATCACCTTTACCGCCGATCTGGGGCAGGGCGAGGAGTTGGAACCGGCCCGCGCCAAGGCCGAGCTGCTGGGGATCGCGCCGGAAAATATTCATATCGAGGATCTGCGCGAGGAATTTGTCCGCGATTTCGTGTTTCCGATGTTCCGCGCCAACGCGGTTTATGAGGGGCTGTATCTGCTTGGCACCGCGATCGCGCGGCCGCTGATTTCCAAACGCCTTGTCGAACTGGCCGCTGAGCACGGGGCCGATGCGGTGGCCCATGGCGCCACCGGCAAGGGCAATGATCAGGTCCGGTTCGAACTGGCGGCCTATGCGCTGAACCCCGATATCAAGGTGATTGCGCCCTGGCGGGAATGGGATCTGACCAGCCGCACCAAACTGATTGATTTCGCCGAGAAGAACCAGATCCCGATTGCAAAGGACAAACGCGGCGAAGCGCCGTTTTCGGTCGATGCAAACCTGCTGCACACCTCATCCGAGGGCAAGGTTCTGGAAGATCCCGCCATTGACGCGCCTGATTATGTCTATCAGCGCAGCGTGAACCCCGAGGATGCGCCCGATACGCCGGAATATGTCGAGATCGGGTTTGAAAAGGGCGATGCTGTCAGCATCAATGGCGAAGCGATGTCGCCCGCCGCGATCCTGACCCGGCTCAATGAACTGGGCGGCAAACATGGCATCGGGCGGCTGGATCTGGTCGAGGGGCGCTTTGTCGGCATGAAATCGCGCGGCATCTATGAGACCCCCGGCGGCACCTTGCTGCTTGAGGCGCATCGCGGCATCGAATCGATCACCATGGATCGTGGTGCCATGCATCTGAAGGATGAGCTGATGCCGAAATACGCCGAAGCAATCTATAACGGGTTCTGGTTCAGCCCCGAGCGCGAGATGCTGCAGGCCGCGATTGACGCCAGCCAGACCTATGTCACCGGCACCGTGCGGCTGAAGCTTTACAAGGGGTTTGCGCGCACGGTCGGGCGCTGGTCCGATTACAGCCTCTATTCCGAGGCGCATGTGACCTTTGAAGATGATGCCGGGGCCTATGATCAGAAGGATGCGGCGGGGTTCATTCAGTTGAACGCCCTGCGTCTGAAATTGCTGGCTTCGCGCAAGCGGCGGGTCGGCGGGTGATCTGACAGGCGGTTAGCGGAGCTTTCGGGCGGTGAATTCCTGATAATAGGGCAGCGCCTGTTGCAGCAGGTCGGCCGCCTGCCCGGATAATTCCGGCACTGCGGCCTCGGGGCCTGCGAACCCGGTGCTTTGATGCACCGCGCCATACCAATGCTGCGCCCAGATGCCGTCATCGCGATGGCCGCCGGCGGGCCAGTGCAGCATGTTCTGGGTGAAATTCAGGCCGATTTCGGTGCAGAGTTTTTGCAGCATTTCCCCGGGGTTGGCGCGGATATCATGGCTGTCGATTACAATGCCGCCAATGGCCTCAAAGAGCGCCATCTGCTGCGGAAAACCGATATCGCGCAGCGTCGCGTTCTCGCGCTTGGCGGCGTAGGAGGCGATCACCCGGGCCGGGTGGCGAATGAGGTGGATATTCACGCAATCGGCCGCCCAGCTCAGCGGAAAACCCGGCACCATGTGATGCGGCATATGCTTCATGTAATGGTGTTCTTTGGCCTCCGGGGCCGGAGCCAGACAACGCGCGGCCACCTTGGCCGGATCGCTTTCATGGGCGGCAATGATCTGGCCGGCAAGGGGGTGATCGGAGCCGGTAGCCCTTAGATAGGGGGCGTAGAAGGGCTCATCCCAAACCGCGCAATCACCGCGTGCGGCAAAGGCATACATCATCGCGGTCGACAGGTTGCGCGGCCCGCTCCACATTGCGATTTTCATGGCTCACACCGCGTGCATTTCCCATGCATTCCCGGTGCATGCAATCCGTCGGCTTTCATCCCGCGCCCCCTCGCATCGCCTCAACCGCCCGTGAGGTCACGGGCTGTTGCGTTGTGTTTCAATGCCCTTGCTGGCATGGATAGGACATCTCACAGGAGGTTGTCATGTCCCGAATTCAGATCAGGCAGAAGATCAAGACCGCCGCATTGGGGATGGCCATTGTGCTGGGCATACTGGTCAATTCCGAACGCGGCAATGCGCCCTGGATCGGCGCGACAATGGATATTGGCGGCTGCTTGCATTGCAGCGCTGCCCATCCCGCGCCGGAGCATGGATAAGCGCCGCGTTAAAGGAAGAATGACACGTTGTTGCGCAGCACGATCTCAAGCGCGAACACGCCCAAAATCACGATCAGCGGTGCCAGGTCGATGCCGCCCATGCTGGGCAGGGCGCGGCGGATCGGGCCATAGACCGGTTCCAGCAACCGGTTCAGCCCGGACCAGATCTGCACCACGATGGGCTGGCGCATGTTGAGCACGCCAAAGGTGATCAGCCAGCTCATGACGATATGGGCCAGGATGATGAATTTGGCGACCGAGATCAGCATCAGCAGAATCTGGAAGATCGAATACATGGGCGGGCCTTTTTTGCGATAAGTCTCTGGGTTGCGCAGACAGGTAAGCGGGCGCGCGGGCAATGACAAGAGAGCGGCTTGCGTCCGCCCGGTGCCCCGGCTCTCTTTTCGATTGCCAAAGCTCCTCAATGGCCCAAGGATGCGGACCATGCGAACCCCGGGGGGCTGATGGGCGAAATTTCGATACGCAAACGGATCTGGGGCTGGTTTTTCTTCGACTGGGCCAGCCAGCCCTATAACACGCTGCTGCTGACCTTCATCTTTGGCCCCTATATCAACGAGCTTCTGGGCGATGGCTCGGCGGCGCAGACGGCCTGGGGCTATGGGATCGGGGCGGCGGGGTTGCTGATTGCGGTCCTGGCCCCGGTCTTGGGTGCAATCGCCGACCGGTCGGGCGTGCATATGCGGTTCATCTGGTTGTTTTCCGTCATGTATGTGGTCGGGTCTGCGGGGCTGTGGCTGGCGGCACCGGGCGATTTCAACCTGGTGCTTGTGATGGTGTTCTTTGCCATCGGCCTGATCGGGATGGAGTTTGCCACCATCTTTACCAATGCGCTGTTGCCCAGCCTTGGGGCGCGCGGCGATCTGGGCCGGATTTCGGGCTCGGGCTGGGCGTTTGGCTATCTGGGTGGTCTGACGGCGCTGATTTTCATGCTGCTGTTTCTGGCCGAGAATGCCGCGACGGGCACCACGCTGATCGGGTGGGAGCCATTGTTTGGCCTGGATGCCGCAGAGCGCGAAGGCACCCGCGCCGTGGGGCCATTGGCCGCCATCTGGTATGCGGTGTTCATGATCCCGTTTTTCCTGTGGGTGCGGGTGCCGCCCAATCCGCGGGCGCTGCCGATGGGCCGGGCGGTGCGGGCGGCCTTGCCTGATCTTGTGGCATCGCTGAAGCACCTGCCGCGCAACCGCAGCCTGTTTGCCTATCTCGGATCGTCGATGTTGTATCGCGACGCGCTGAACGGGATTTATGTCTTTGGCGGCATCTATGCCTCGGGCGTGTTGGGCTGGTCGGTCACCGATGTGGGAATTTTCGGCATTCTGGCGGTGCTGTCGGGGGCGGTTTTCGCCTGGATCGGCGGCCGGGCCGACAGTTTGCACGGGCCGAAACCGGTGATCGTGTTCAATGTGGTGGTTCTGACGCTGGTGGGGGTGGCGATCATTTTCGTGTCGCGGACATCGGTGTTGGGGATCCCGGTGGCACCGGAATCCGCCCTGCCCGATATCGCGTTCTACATATTGGGGGTGGTGATCGGGGCGGCCGGCGGGGCGCTGCAATCGGCAAGCCGCACCATGCTGGTGCGTCAGGTGGCACCCGACCGGATCACCGAAGGCTTTGGGCTTTATGCGCTGGCGGGCAAGGCCACATCCTTTGTCGCGCCGCTGTCAATCGGGCTCATGACGCAGATCACCGGCAGCCAGCAGCTTGGCATTGCGCCGCTGATTGTGCTCTTTATAGCGGGGTTGATCCTGTTATTCTGGGTGAATCCGAACCCGGGAGAGGCGGAATGAAATTTGCCGGCCTGATGAAAATTGCCGCCACTCTGATGCTGGGGGCCTGCACGGCGGCGGGTGATGTTCCGGCCGGATATGTTGCCGTGCGCCAGGCCGACAGCCGCCCGGCGCGGCCGTTATTCGGAGGGATCACTGATGCCAGCCAAGGCCCGTCACGCGCCATTGGCGGCTATGCGCGCGGCTGTCTGGCGGGGGGCGAGCAATTGCCCGAAACCGGCCCGACATGGCAGGCGATGCGATTGTCGAGAAACCGCAACTGGGCCCATCCCGCGATGGTGGATTTCCTTCAGGATCTGTCGCGCTTTGCCGCCAGTCAACCGGGCTGGGAGGGGCTTTATATCGGTGATATCGGCCAACCGCGCGGCGGGCCGGTTTCGGGCCATGCCAGCCATCAGATCGGCATGGATGCCGATATCTGGATGCTGCCGCCGCAGCGGCTGGATCTGAGCCGGGCCGAGCGTGAGAGCCTGTCGGCGGTCTCCTTGCGGCGCGAAGGCGGGGCCTATGTCAATGATCGCTGGACCG
This sequence comes from Alterinioella sp., assembly GCF_058343375.1. Lineage (NCBI taxonomy): Bacteria > Pseudomonadati > Pseudomonadota > Alphaproteobacteria > Rhodobacterales > Paracoccaceae > Alterinioella > Alterinioella sp. Next base: position 62,633 of record NZ_JBTUJH010000037.1, on the reverse strand, counting down.
AACAGAACTGGGCCATATTGCGCGAAGCCGCCAGCGACCCGCGCGTGGCCCGGATCTTCCTGTTTCCCGGTGCCGTGGTCTGGATGTGCGACAATGAAACCGGCAACCGCGATTATTTGCGCCGGATCCGGCCCTGGTATGGCCATGATGCGCATTTCCATGTGCGGCTGAACTGCCCCTCGGGTTCGCCCGGCTGTATTGATCAGGACCCGCCGCCGCCCGGCGATGGCTGCGCGCAGGCGCGCGAATGGCAGGCCAATATCCTCAACCCGCCGCCGCCGACACCGCCCGATCCGAACGCCCCCGCGCCACAGCCGCGCGGCGAACTGACCCTTGCCGATCTGCCGCAGCAATGCACGCGCGTTCTGGCCTCCGGGCAGTAGCGGCGCTGGCCGCATGGATCGCGCTGAGCGCGCCGGGTGCCGCACAGGAGGCCACCCTGATCGGGGCGCTGAACATGGCCTCCGGGCATCCGCTGTTGGGCGGGCTGTCGGCGATTGAAATGGCCCCCGACGGCGCATCCATGGTGGCGCTGTCGGATCGGGGGGCCGTGTTTCGTGCCGATATCGCCCGCGATGCCACCGGGCGGATAACGCGCCTGGACCTGATGCAGGCCGAGGAATTGCAGGGGCGCAACGGGCGGCGCGGGCCCTGGGCGGCGCGCGACAGCGAAGGCCTGGCGATGGCGGGTGATGGCACGCTGTTCCTGTCATTCGAGGGCGATCACCGCGTGGCGCGCTATCTGGGCGGCGGCATTGGCGAGGCGCTGCCGCCGCATCCCGATTTCGCGACATTGCAGGTCAATGCCGGGCTTGAGGCGCTGGCCATTGACGCAGCCGGTCGGCTTTATGCGGTGCCGGAAGATCCGGGCGCCGGGGCGCTTTCCTTCCCGGTCTATCGCTTTGCCGATGGCCGCTGGGACAGGGCGCTGAGCGTGCCGCGGATGGGCCGGTTTCTGGCGGTGGGGGCCGATTTCGATGATCTTGGCCGGTTTTACCTGCTGGAACGCGATTTCAGCCTTCTGTTCGGCTTCGCGGCCCGGATCCGGCGGTTTACAATCACCGAGGCCGGTCTGACCGATGAGGTCACGCTTTTGACCACGCGTTATGGGCAGTTTTCCAATCTGGAAGGGCTGAGCCTGTGGCGCAACGCGGCGGGGCGTCTCGTGGCCAGCATGGTTTCGGACGATAATTTCAGCCCGTTTTTGCCGACTCAACTGGTCGAGTTTTTGCTGCCTGACCAGGGTCGGATGATTCAGCTGTTCCGAGAACTGCTTTAACGCCCCGGTATATCGGTCCGCTTGGTGATGTCGGGCCAGGTGTCAATCACCGCGACCGCCTGATCTGCGGTTTCGACAAAGCGGAACAGATCCAGATCCTCGGCCGAAATGGTGCCGGCCTCTGACAGCGCCTCCCAGTTGATGATGCTGCGCCAGAAGGCTTCGCCGAACAGCAAAAAGGGCACCCGTTCCATGCGGCCGGTCTGAATCAGGGTCAGGGCCTCGAAGGTTTCATCCAGCGTGCCAAAGCCGCCGGGAAACACCGTGATGGCGCGGGCGCGCATCAGGAAATGCATCTTGCGGATGGCGAAGTAGTGAAAGTTGAAGCACAGATCGGGCGTCACGTATTCATTCGGGGCCTGTTCATGCGGCAGCACGATATTCAGCCCGATCGACACGCCACCGGCATCTTTTGCGCCACGGCTGCCGGCCTCCATCACGCCGGGGCCGCCGCCGGTGACGATGATATTGTCATGGCGTCCGTTATCGAGGCTGCGTTCGGTCATGATGCGGGCAAATTTGCGCGCCTCATCGTAATATTTCGACAGATCGCGCAGGGTTTCGGTGCGGGCGCTGGCGGCGTTTTCGGGGGATGGGATGCGCGCGCCGCCAAACATAACGATGGTGCTTTCGACGCCGTATTCATCCATCATCAGCTCTGGCTTCAGCAGCTCGAGCTGCAACCGCACCGGGCGCAGTTCGTCGCGCAGCATGAACTCATTGTCGGAGAAGGCCAGCTTATAGGCAGTGGCGCGGGTCTGGGCCGTGTCGGGCACCTGGCGGGCCGATTCCATGTCGCAATGGGCGTTGCGGAACGGGCCATCCCTGGGGTCGTCTTTCATTGCGCGTGTCCTTCGTGTTTACCTGCCTGGCAATGAGGCTATCGCGCGCGCGCAGCAGAGGGAACCGGCAATGCAGGATTGGACAGCAGAGATTGAAGCGGCATGGGCGCGGATCAACCCGCATCTGCGACAGACGCCGGTGATGGGGGCGCAACTGGGCGGGTATGATATTGCGCTGAAGCTCGAGCATCTCCAGCATACCGGCAGCTTCAAGCCGCGCGGCGCGTTCAACACGCTGCTCTCGGCGGATGTGCCCGGTGCCGGGGTGGTCGCGGCCTCGGGCGGCAATCATGGCGCGGCCGTGGCCCATGCGGCGGCGCGTCTGGGGCATCGGGCGCGGATCTATGTGCCGGAGATGGCCGGGCCGGCCAAGATTGCGCTGATTGAACGGGCCGGGGCCGATCTGGTGGTGATGCCGGGGGCCTATGCCAATGCGCTGGAGGCCGCGCGCGCCTATGAGGCCGAGACCGGGGCGATGCAGATCCACGCCTATGACGCGCCCGCAACGGTTGCCGGGCAAGGCACGGTGATGGCGGAATGGGAGGCCCAGGGGCTGGATGCCGATACCGTGATCATTGCGGTCGGTGGGGGCGGGCTGGTGGCCGGGGCGCTGGCCTGGCTGGCCGGGCGGCGCAGGGTGGTCGCGGTGGAGCCAATGGGATGTCAGGCGCTGCATGCGGCCCTGGCGGCGGGCAGGCTGGTCGATGTAGAGGTCTCGGGCGTGGCCGCCAATGCGCTTGGCGCGCGGCGGATCGGCGAGATCTGCCTTGATCTGGCGCAGGCCCATGCGCCGGTTTCTGTTCTGGTGGAGGATGCGGCGATCGAGGCGGCGCAACTGATGCTGTGGCGCGAGCTGCGTCAGATTGTTGAGCCGGCGGGGGCGGCGGCTTTGGCGGCGTTGATATCAGGGGCCTACGTGCCGGAACCGGGGGAGCGTGTGGCGGTGCTGCTTTGCGGGGCGAACCCGGCCAGTCTTGCTTTTGCCGATTGAGCCATTCACCCTGTCAGGCTATAGCCGTTTGACCCAAGGATTTCGGAGACCGACATGTCCAACGCACAGCTTGAAGCCGCCATCGAGGCCGCCTGGGAAACCCGCGACCAGATCACGCCCGCCACCAAAGGCGAGGCCCGCGAGGCGATCGAGGCGACGCTGAACGCGCTGGATGGCGGCGGGTTGCGGGTGGCTGAAAAACAGGCCGACGGCAATTGGCATGTCAACCAATGGGCCAAGAAGGCGGTTCTGCTCGGGTTTCGCCTGAAGGATATGGAACTGCAGACCGGCGCGCCGCAGGGGGGCAGCTGGTTCGACAAGGTCGACAGCAAGTTTCACGGTTGGGGCGCTGCCGAATGGGCTGCGGCGGGCTTTCGCGCCGTGCCCGGTGCCATTGCCCGCAAATCCGCCTATATCGCGCCCGGCGTGGTGCTGATGCCGTCGTTCGTCAATCTCGGGGCCTATGTCGATAGCGGCACCATGGTCGATACCTGGGCCAGCGTCGGGTCCTGCGCCCAGATCGGCAAGAATGTGCATCTTTCGGGCGGCGTCGGCATTGGCGGCGTGCTGGAGCCGATGCAGGCCGGCCCCACCATCATCGAGGATGATTGTTTCATCGGCGCGCGCTCCGAGGTTGTTGAGGGCTGCATCATACGCGAAGGATCTGTCTTGGGCATGGGCGTCTATATCGGCCAATCCACCAAGATCGTGGACCGCGAAACCGGCACTGTCAGCTATGGCGAGGTGCCGGCCGGGTCGGTGGTGGTGTCCGGGTCAATGCCGTCAAAAAACGGCGTCAGCCTGTATTGCGTGGTGATCGTCAAACGGGTCGATGCGCGAACCCGGGCCAAGACCTCGATCAATGAATTGTTGCGCGAATGATGTGGCGGTTTGGCGCATATCTGGCGGCGCTCGTGCTGGCGGCGGGGCCTGTCCTGGCAGAGCACACCGCGGTCACCTGCGTGCAGGAACAACTGGCCGCGGCGGGGTTTGATCCGGGCCCGGTCGATGGCTATCCGGGTCGGGCCACGCGGATCGCGGTGATCGCGTTTTCCGAGGCGCGCGGCAAGCTGGACCTGCCTGCCCTGACCGAAGATAACGGATCGGTCCTGTGCCGCCTGATCGGGGAGGCCGAACCGGAATTGCAGGTCTTCTGGCCCTCGGCGCGCGATCCCGTCCTGTTGACCGCCGCACCCGATATTCGCGACAATGTGCAAACCGAGATCATCGCCATGGCGCGCGAAACCTTGCGCCGCTTTGCCGCTGATTACGATATCCGGCTGGCCATGCCGGTGCGGTTCGTGGTGGCCGAAGGCGAGGCGGAATTTGCCCGTATGATGGCCGATAACTCGGACAGTAATTTGCTCAATATCGAGCAACGCGCGGTCTATCACTGCAATGATGAGACCGGGGTTTCGGGGGTCACCTATGGCACGCTGATCGGGATCTGCCTGGTGCCGGGACAAGAGCTTGGCCGTGGCGTGATTCTGGCCGCGCTGAACAACGTGGTGGCGCATGAGATCGTCCATAGCGCGCAGCGCCAATTGACCGGGCGGCCGCCGCGCACCGGCAGTTTTCAGGATTTCGTCGATCATCGCGGGCCGCTCTGGCTGACCGAGGGGTCGGCCACGATGATCGCCGAGGCGCTGGCAACGCCTGACGCCTATGCGGCCGGGTTTCTGCGGATGCTGGAGGACGAGCTGAGCGCCATCGGCTGGCCGGATCTGGCCCGTCACGAACTGCGCCCCGATACTGATCGCGAGACCGGCCAGCTTTATTCCGGAGGCACATTGGCGGTGGCCCGATTGCTGAGCCCGGACCCCGATGAATTGGCGCGCATCTTCCGGTTCTATGAGGCGATCGGGCTGGGATCGGACTGGCAAAGCGCCTTTGCCGATCAGTTTGGCCAGACCCCCACCGAGGCCTATCGGGCGTTTCTGGAGCTGGACCCGGGCAGCGGCCGGCCCGAGGTGAAAACCGCGCCAATGCCCGGCTTGACGCGCCCGGCACGCGGCTTGTAGGCGCAAGGCCATGGCGAAGGAAAAGAAACCCCAACTGGTCTATACGCTGGTGGTTCAGGTCGGTCGCAAGGCGGGCGACGGGCTGCCGAAAGGGGCCACCGGTGCGGCGCTGATGCTCTATGCGTCGGGCGTGGACGAGGCCGAGGCGGTGCGCGAAAGCGTGGCCATTCTGAAACAGGCCAATATGGCCCCGCTGGATGTGCAGGGCTATGGCACATTGGAGGAACGCCAGGCAGAGGGCCATGAGATCGGTGAGGATGAACTGACGCTGATGGCCCGCGCGGCGGATGAAAATTCGGTGATCGTGGCCCAGATGACGCCGTTTTTCGGGGATGATGGCGGCTAGAGCACGTCTTGGAATAGCTGAGACAGGGTGCATCGCTTGGACCGCGTTGAAATCTTTGATTTCAGGCAGCGTCAAGGGATTCAGGTTTTTTCGAGACGTGCTATAAGGCCGGATCGGCGGCCCTCCTCAGGCCGCGATGCGCCCATTGGCCCCCAGCAGCGCCAGGTAGGATTGCGCGGCGGCGCGGTCCAGGGTCGGCCAGGCGGCCTGTCGGTCATCCTCGCCCAGGCAGGCCGGTGATCTGCCCTGCGCCGTCAGAATATCGCCCAACAGCACCGATTCCAGCCGACAGCGGCCCGCAATCAGGCAGTCGTGATCATCCAGCAGGATATGGTGATAGACCCGGGTCGGATAGGTCATGCACAGCCGCGCCGAGCGGCCATTGACCAGATCGCCGGCACGGGCAAACACATGATCCTTGCCGAACAGATATTCGATATCCGGCCCGCTGAGCAGAATGCGCTGGTTGCGGGCGACGCTGGTGTCGCTGGTCAGGCCGAAATAGGGCGCGCGCATTTCAATCGGTGCGGTGCGGCCACGCGCCAGCGGTTCGGTGCGGCCGATCCAGCGAATTGGTTGCGGCCCCTGGCTGGCCGTATTGACCAGCATGCCGGGGCCCAGGGTTTCGACCATGCGCGGGCCATCGGGCGTGTCGACCGATGCGCCTGTGGCCAGGCCGGGCAGCGGCACGGGCGGCACGAAATGATTGGCAATTCCGGCGTGATCAATGGCCACCGCGGCATCCATCGGTGCCGGCAAAAGCGCGCTGAGGGCAGGGGCTTTCTGCGGACCCACGGGGGCCACCAGCCGGTCGCCGGTTTCGCAGTTTTCAAGGATCAGCCTGTCGGTGCGGCCCAGAACGTCCCAGGAGTAATGCAGGCTGAACCTATCGCCCGCAGACAGGAAGCGTATCGGCGTTTCATAGCGGAAAAACCCATGTTCGACGGAAACCACCCCATTGGGGTAGTGGATGACGCGAAAATCCTCGGCGGTTCCGGTGCGGCCCTGCCAGATGATCGTGGGCACCAAGCGGGCTGCGCGCAGCCGGACCTCGAAGGTCAGCATGCCTTGTGACAGATCCGGGGTGCGGATCGGCCTTGTCGGATGAATGAGCCGGGAGCTGTCCCAGATCGCAAGCCATGCCATATTAGACCATGCTCCAATTCAGATATGATCGGAGTCTAGGCGTGGAATATGTGCCGAGTTTTACCACAATGAGGAGAAAATGTGTTCAGCCAAGAAGCGCACGGGCCTCAAAACTGCGCAGCGACGGGCGCGCGGCGGCGCTGTAGCCTTGGCCGGTCGCGGGGTCGAGCTGTGGGAACAGGGCAAACAGTTCCGCCTGCACGGCATCGTCGAAACCGGGCAATGTCTGGGGTCCGGGCTGAAAACTTTCGGTCAGCAGGCCTTCGGACCAGATCATCTGATGGCTGTCAAAGAGCAGGTGGAAATATTCGACCTCGCCGCCCTCGCGGATATGGATCGAGCATTCATTGACCAGATCCTTGACCGCCACCAGCACTTCGTCTTCGCCAAACAGAAGTTGCGCCATGTGATGGCGGATCAGCACCCGATGCTGCGGTGACAGGACAAGCGTTTCATGCAGCCCAAGCGTGCCGCGTTCGATCACGACGGGGGCAAACCTGCCCGTCGCCGCCATCCTGCGCCGCCCGATCCAGCGCAAGGGCTGCGGGCCGTGGTCACGGGTCTCAATCAGATCGCCTGGCTCCAGGTCTTCGACCCTGACCTCGCCGCGCGTCGTCCTGATATGGGTGCCGGCCGCGAAACAGGGGATCGAGGTGATGGTGACAAAGGCGGAATCGGTGATCGCACCATCGGCGGCGGTGTAGGTAAAGTTGAACGCATCCGGCCCGGTCAGCCCGCCATAGCCCACCGGCGGGACCACTTCGAGAACACCATTGGCCAGCAGCGTCACCTCGAACCCGTTGCCAAGCGTGATGGTGTCGCCCTGCACGACATCCTGGCCGTTGATCTGGGTGATGACCATCGTATTGATGTAATCATCATTGGCCAGCACATCGACGGTGGTGGTCTGGCCCTCGAGCACGGTCTTGGAATCGTCCCAGGCCAGGACCTCGCCCTGAACCGAATCGCCGCCAATCAGAAGCGCGCTGTCATAGCTGCTGTCGGCAACATCGGCGATGCCCAGCTTGATGGTGTTCACCTCTCCGTTATTGACCGCAATCTTGACTGTCAGCGTAACAGTATAGCCATCCATTTCTGTATTGGCGCTGTCATTGGTGTTGTCCTGATAGAGCGTCTCGTTTGCGCCTTCATTGACGTTGTTGATCTGCGCAATCTCGAAAATGGGCGATGCCACCAGTTCGCCATTGATCCAGATGCCGACCGCGTCATTGAAGACCGATCCGACATATTCGGGGTATTCCTCGGATGCGAAGGTAAACTGGATCGAAATGTAATCGGTGGTCGGGATGAAATCCGCTTCCAATATCGCGGCGTCATATGTCTGCTGCCCCGCCGCCGCGTTGAAATCGGGGTCGTTATTGACGCCGCTCGTATTCGAGGATGTGTTGGACCGGATGTTGGGATCGCCTGAGGAATTGGTGAAATTCGACACCCGCCCGGTGGACAGGATAACGCCGGTATCGCCGGGCGTGACGGCACCCGAGACGCTATCGCCATCGCTCCAGATTCCCGAAGATCTGTTATCGCCGGAATAGGTCGCGTCGACCACGGTCACGCCGTCGCCAAAGATCTCGTTGGCCATATCCATGGCGCTGGCATTGGTTTGAATCGGTAATTCGCTGGCTGTAACCATGCTGCCTGTCCTCTGCCCATATCAGGCGGCAACGCATGGCAATCCTGTTGTTTTCAAGGGTGGATTGCCCGTGTATCGAAGGTCTTTTTGCCTTCGTGACCGCCTCAGTATTCTTCTTTTGCCCGAAACTAGCCCAGATTATGCCGCAGGTTAAGGGGGTTATGGCGCGCGGGCGTGGTCTTGTGTCCCTCGGGCCGCAGGTCTAGCAATTGCAGAGCCGATAGAACGCACCCCCGGAGCCTGCCTGATGACTGATCCGCAAAGCCTGACCACCGATCTTGTCCGTTGCCCTTCGGTCACGCCAGAGGAAGGCGGCGCGCTGGTGCTGCTGGAGGCGTTGCTGAGCGCGGCGGGGTTTGCCTGCACGCGGGTTGATCGTGGTGCGGTGTCGAACCTTTTCGCCCGGTGGGGCGACAAGGGCCATGCGCGCAGCTTTGGTTTCAACGGCCACACCGATGTGGTGCCGGTGGGCGATGCCGCCGCCTGGACGCACCCGCCTTTCGGGGCCGAGGAGGATGGCGGCTGGCTCTATGGGCGCGGGGCCACCGACATGAAATCGGGCGTCGCGGCCTTTGTCGCGGCGGCGATGGATTTCGTGGCCGATACGCCCCCCGACGGGGCGGTGATATTGACCATCACCGGCGATGAGGAAGGCGCATCCATCGACGGCACCGCCGCGCTGCTGGATTGGATGGCGGCCAATGGCGAGGCCATGGATATCTGCATTGTAGGAGAGCCGACCAGCACCGAGACTATCGGCGACATGATCAAGATCGGGCGGCGCGGCTCGATGTCGGCCTGGTTCACGGTGACGGGCAAGCAGGGCCATTCGGCCTATCTGCACAAGGCGCTGAACCCGATGCCCGCCGTGGCGACGCTGGCGCAGCGGCTGTCGGCGCATGTGCTGGATCAGGGCACCGAGCATTTCGATGCCTCGACCTGTTCGGTGACCACGATTGATACCGGCAACCCCGCCACCAATGTGATCCCTGCCGAAACACGGATGGTGGTGAACCTGCGGTTCAATGACAGGCATTCCGGGGCCGGCCTGACGCAATGGCTGCGGGCCGAGGCCGACAAGGTGGCGGCAGAGACCGGCGTGCAGATCGCGATGGAGGTGAAGATCTCGGGCGAGGCGTTTATCACCCCGCCGGGGGATCTGTCGGATTTGGTGGCGCGCGCCATCCACCGCGAAACCAACCAGAACCCCACATTGTCCACAACCGGCGGCACCTCGGATGCGCGCTTTGTCAAGGCGCATTGCCCGGTGGTGGAGTTCGGGCTGGTCGGGCACCGCATGCATCAGGTCGATGAACGGGTGTGGATCGCCGATATTCACGATCTCAAACGCATCTATACCCGAATGCTGCACGACTATTTCGCCTGACCGGTTGGGTCAGGGAATGCGGCCGGATTATCCGCATGACGGGATGCGCGCCCCATGCTAGCCAAGGGCCATGGCACGTATCCCCTCAAAATCCGAGATTCTCGACTGGATAGCCGAGAACCCCACCAAATCCACCAAACGCGATATTGCGCGCGCCTTTGGCATCAAGGGGGCGGCGCGGATTGACCTGAAAAGGCTGTTGCGCGAACTGGCCGATGAAGGCCATCTGGAAAAGCGCGCCAAGACCTATCGCGACCCCGACAAGCTGCCGCCGGTCTCGGTGTTGCAGGTGCTGGCCCCCGATGATCTGGGCGATATCTTTTGCCGCCCGCTGGAATGGCATGGCGACGGCCCGGCCCCGCGGATCCTGTTTTCGGCCAAGCCGACCGATCCGGCCCTGGGCGAAGGCGACCGGATATTGGCGCGCCTGCAGGAGGTATCGGGCGAAGATCATGCCTATGTTGCCCGGCTGATCCGGCGCATCGGCACCAACCCGCACAAGATTTTGGGCGTGTTCCGCAAAACCGCCGAGGGCGGCCGCATTCTGCCCATCGACAAAGGGTCCGACAAGGAATGGCAGGTCGAGACCGGGGCCACGGACGGGGCCAAGGACGGCGAGTTGGTTGAGGCCGAGCAGACCGGGCCCAAGGGCCGGATGGGCCTGCCACGCGCGCGGGTGATTGCGCGCCTTGGCGATCCGTCAGCGCCGCGCGCCGTGTCGCTGATTGCGATCCATGAACATGGCATTCCCGATGATTTCCCCGATGCCGTGATTGCCGAGGCCGACCGCGCCGAACCGGCCGGGTTGCAGACCCGCGAAGACCTGCGCGACATGCCTCTGATCACCATCGACCCATCGGATGCGCGCGACCATGATGATGCCTGTTATGCCCATGCCGATGACGATCCGAAAAACCCCGGCGGGCATGTCATCTGGGTGGCCATCGCCGATGTGGCGCATTACGTCCGCCCCGGCTCGGCGCTGGACCGGGAGGCGCGCAAGCGCGGCAATTCCAGCTACTTTCCCGACCGGGTCGTGCCGATGCTGCCGGACCGTCTGTCGGGCGATCTGTGTTCCTTGCATGAAGGCGTGCCGCGGGCCTGTATCGCGGTGCGCATGGTGGTCGATGAGTTTGGACAGAAAATCGGGCATCGCTTTGTGCGCGGGCTGATGCGGTCCACGGCGTCGCTGAATTACCAGGAGGTGCAGGCCGCGCGCGATGGCCAGCCGAACGCGAAAACCGCGCCGCTGGTCGAACCCGTGATCGGGCCTCTTTTTGCCGCCTATGAGGCGCTGAAAGCTGCCCGCGCCAAGCGTCAGCCGCTGGATCTGGATCTGCCCGAGCGCCGGATCGAGTTGTCGGATGATGGCACGGTCACCTCCGTCAGCTTTCGCGATCGGCTGGATGCCCATAAGCTGATCGAGGAATTCATGGTGCTGGCCAATGTCGCCGCGGCAGAGGAGCTGATTGCCAAACGCCAGCCGCTGTTGTTTCGCGTGCATGAGGAACCCAACCCCGACAAGCTGGCGGCGCTGCGCGAGACGGCCCAGGCCAGCGGCTTCACGCTTGCCAAGGGGCAGGTGCTGCAAACCGCGCATCTCAACCGCTTGCTGAACGCGGCAAAGGGCAGCGAATTTGCCGAGCTGATCAATCTGGCGACGCTCCGCTCGATGACCCAAGCCTATTACAGCCCGCAGAATTTCGGCCATTTCGGGCTGGCGCTGAAGGCTTACGCGCATTTCACCTCGCCCATTCGGCGCTATTCCGACCTGATCGTGCACCGGGCACTGGTCTCGGCGCATGGCTGGGGCCGGGACGGGCTGAGCCCTGAGGCGATCGAGGGGCTGGAGGACACCGCCAAACATATTTCAGATACCGAACGCCGGTCGATGATGGCCGAGCGGGATACCACCGACCGCTATCTTGCGGCCTTCCTGTCGGACCGGGTCGGGGCCAGTTTTGCCGGTCGGGTCAGTGGCATTGCACGGTTTGGCGTATTCGTGAAACTGGAGGAAACCGGGGCCGACGGGCTGTTGCCGATGCGCGCTTTGGGGCGGGAATATTTCCACCATGATGCCGAGGCGCAGACCCTGACCGGGGCCGATACCGGGCTGCGCATCGGCCTTGGCGCGCGGGTGGTGGTGAAACTGGCCGAGGCGGTGCCGGTGACCGGCGGGCTGACGCTGGAACTGATCGAGATCGAGGGCAAGAGCGTGGTCCAGGGCCACCGCCCACGCCGCGGCGCGCCGCCGCGGCGCAAAGCCGGGCAGGCGCGCGCCAAGGCGGCCAAGACCAAGAAGAAACTGCAACGCAAACGGCGCTGAGCGCCCGGCGTTCAGGTTTGGGTAACATCTCTTTGCGATGATCCCGGCGACAGATTGCCGATGCCACTGAGCGGGCCTTTTGCGGATGCCGCAACCGGGTATGATCTGATTGCTGGCAAAATGCAGGGCAGGGCGGTTATGAAAATTCTTCTCACACTTATTGGTGCCGTGCTGGTTTGGGCCGGGGCAGTTTCTGCGTCACCTCTCGACAGTTCCCTGCGCCCGGTCATGCGGCCTTTGTTGGGGCAGATGCCGGCGGCGGTATCGCTGGCCGCGTTGCGCCCGGTGATGCGCGGCGATGTCGTGCCCGTGATGCGCGTGGCGGCCCGGGTCGAGGTGCCGGTTGCAGCCTCGCTCTCGGAGGCAGGGTTTCGCGCCTGGCTCACCGGGTTTTCGGATCGCGCCCGGGGCGAAGGGATTTCGCAGGCCACCCTGACCCGCGCCTTTGACGGGGTGCAGTTGAACCGGCAGGTGATCGAGCGGGACCGCAACCAATCCGAATTTTCCCGCACCCTGTGGGAGTATCTCGATAGCGCCACGTCGGCGGCGCGTGTGTCCAACGGGCGCGCGGCCTTGGCAGAGTGGCACCAGACCTTGATGGCCATTGAGCGCGACTATGGCGTCGAGGCCGAGATTGTGGCGGCGATCTGGGGGCTGGAAAGCGCCTATGGCAGTTTTCGTGGCGATGTGGCGATCATCGAGGCGATGGCGACGCTGGCCTATGAGGGGCGGCGGCAGGAATTTTTCGAGACCGAATTGATGGCGGCGCTGCAGATCATCGAGGCGGGCGATATCAGCCCCGATAACATGCGCGGCAGTTGGGCCGGCGCGATGGGCCACACCCAGTTCATGCCGACCAGTTTTCTGGAGCATGCGGTGGATCGAAACGGCGACGGCCGGCGCGATATCTGGGGCGACAACCCGGCCGACGCGCTGGCCTCGACCGCGCAATATCTGTCGGCGAACGGTTGGGTCCATGGTCAGCCCTGGGGGCTGGAAGTGGTGCTGCCGGAGGGGTTCGATTATACTCTGAGCGGCGAGCTGGTGCATGAAGACGCGGCCTTTTGGAATGGTGCCGGCGTGCGGCTGGCCGCGGGCGGACCGGTGCCGGAACATGGGCCAAGCTCGATCCTTTTGCCGGGCGGCCATGATGGCGTGGCGCTGGTGATCTATGAAAATTTCCACGTGATCGAGGCCTATAATCCGGCCGATGCCTATGTCATTGGCGTCGGGCATCTGGCCGACCGCATCGCCGGGGGCGGTGCATTTGACGGCGGCTGGCCACGCGGTGACCGGGCCCTGAGCAGGGACGAGCGGTTCGAATTGCAGCGGCTGCTGACGGCGGCGGGGTTTTCGACGCAGCGCATTGACGGGATTGTCGGGCCGCTGACCATCCAGGCGGTGCGCCAGTATCAGGCCGCCGAAGGGCTGGTGCCGGATGGCTATGCCTCGGTCGATCTGCTGCGCCGGTTGCGGCGCGGCTGAGCGATTGTGCCCCCTCTGGGGGCACCCGGCTTGGGTGATCTTCCGAAGTTCTTCTCGTGATGCGTTGTCATGGGCTGGCGAGATTGTCGGCCATTCGTTTTCGGATATCGGGCGCGGCGGGGGATGTCGCTCTGCCTGGTTTGAGGTGGTTCTGCCGGCGTGGCGGTGGCGGGAGTATTTTTGCAAAGAAGAAGCAGTCGGGCTGAGTTGATATTGGAGGGCGTGCGGGTGTTGCAGGCGGGTCGCCGCGCGTTCCGCGCGTCGATCCGGGATATGCTTTTTGCGGGGGGCCGCCCATGTGGCGGTGTCGGGTATTGCCGGCGGTTCCTGGAATTTGGATATTTGTGGCGCAAAGAAGCCGGGGCTGTCGGGGCAGAACGGTAACCCATGTCTCCGGTGGTGATCTGGCCTTGGGTCGCGACCCCTGCCGTCCAGCTGCCATGACCGCGCATCGCGTTACAGGCCCCGGGGCTGAGGGCGGTTTTGCGTTGTGGGGGGACTCGACTCTCACCCCCGGCGCGGGGTAGGAGTCAGAACATATCAGGAACATCTATGTTGTCACATGTTTGACCCGCCCGCCTTTGACTCTGACGGTCCGCGCCGGATTTTGTCGCTGTGGTTTCCGCGGCTGGCGGCTGAACGGGTGCAGCGGGTAAACCGGGGGCTCAGCGATGCGCCGCTGGCGGTGCTGCGCGAAAGCGGCAATATGCGGCTGCTGAGCGCGGTTTCCGGCGCGGCGCTGGCGCGCGGTTTGCGGGTGGGCCAGTCGCTGGCGGAGGCGCGCGCGCTTTGCCCCGATTTGATCACCCAGGCCGCGGACCCGCTGCGCGAGGCGGCGTTTCTGGGCGTGCTGCGGCGATGGGCGGGCAAGTTTTCCCCTTGGGTCAGCGAGCAGGATCCGGACGGGTTGATGCTGGACCTCACCGGCTGCGCCCATCTTTTTGGCGGCGAGGCGGCGCTGTTGGCGCAGGTCGAGGCGGATTGCGCCTTGCTGCGGCTGACGGTGCGGGCGGGGCTGGCCGATACCGGCGGCGCGGCCTGGGCGCTGGCGCGCTATGCGGGGCAGGGGGTGGTGGCGGGCCGAACTGGCGATGCGATTGATCAGGAGGCGCGCGCGACACGGTCCCGCGCGGGCAAGCGGTGGCACTGGACCAGGGGCGGCGCGGCCCCGATGCGCAGAGCGGCAAGCGATGCCGGGCGGATCGCGGCACCGGGGCAGCTGCGCCAGGCGATTGGCGATCTGCCGGTGGCGGCGCTGCGGCTGGAGCCGGACGCGGTGCAGGGGCTGAACCGGTTGGGCCTGCGCCGGATCAGCGATCTTTTCGGCATCCCGCGCGCGACCTTGGCGCGCCGCTTTGGGCGAGGGGTGGTGCGCCGGCTCGATCAGGCGCTTGGCCTGGAGCCGGAGCCGATCACGCCGGCCCGCCCCGAGGTCCGGTTTGCGGTGCGGCTAAGCTTGCCGGAGCCGATTGGGCTGGAAAGCGATATTCTGGCCGGGCTTGACCGGTTGCTGGCGGCGCTGTCGGCGAAATTGGCGAGCAAAGGGCGCGGCGCGCGGCGGCTGCGGCTGGCACTGGCGCTGGTCGATGGCAAGCATCAGGTGATCGAGATCGGGCTGGCGCGGCCAAGCAGCGATCCGGCCCGGATCCGGCCGCTTTTTGCGATGAAGCTTGATAAGGTCGAGGCCGGGTATGGCATCGACATGCTGCGGCTTGAGGCGCATGTGACCGAGCCTGTGCATGCCCGCCAGATGACCGGCGGCATGGACGCGGCGGCAACTGCGGCGCGGCGGCAGGGGCAGGATACCGGGTTGGAGGATCTGATGGGCCGGATCGGCGCGCGGGTCGGGCTGGAGGCGATCACGCGGCAATATCCGACCGACAGCCACATTCCCGAAAAGACATCGAGCACGCAGGCCGCCGCCTGGACCACGCCCGCAAGGGATTGGCCGAAAGCCCCCCGGCCCCGGCCCCTGACGCTGTTTCGCCCCGAACCCGTGCGCGCCAAAGAATGCCCCGATCTGCCCGAAACCTTCCACTGGCGGGGCCGGAATTTCACCACCGCCAGCGGGTTGGGGCCGGAACGGATTGCGCCGGAATGGTGGCTGGATGATCCCAACTGGCGCAGCGGGGTGCGCGATTACTGGCGGGTGGAAACGGCCAGCGGCGAACGGTTATGGCTGTTTTACGCGCATGGCGGGGCCATTTCGGGCGGGTGGTTCTGTCAGGGCGATTTCGGCTGAGCTGCCTTCACCCCAAAACCACAGCGCCCGTTACCAGCCCACCGCCTGCCCGGCCCCGTTTTCCACGGCCTTCAAATAGGCCAGCCGCGCGATGGCGAAATCGCCGATGCCGAGGCCGCGAAATACGAAGGCGCGCCGCGCATCCGGGCTGAAATCGCCGGGGCCGTCGGTCAAAAGCGCCTTCAGATCGCCGGTCACCAGGCCCGGATCGACCAGCTTTTTCGGGCTGGTATCCTCCTGCGCTTGATCGTCGATGAATAGCGGGGCCAGCACCCCCATCCCCTCAGGTTTCCACGGCAGGCCCAGATCGGTGACGGTGGCAAAGGCCCCCGGTTTCAGCCAACGGGCATCGAGGAAGGGCTCGATATCATAGGACAGGGTGACCGAGGTCACGATCAGATCGGCCCCCTCCAGCGCGTCCTTGGCCGTGGCGCTGGCGGTGGCCTCCAGCCCCATGTCGCGCGCCATGGCGCAGAGCCGGTCGATATTGGCCTGACCCCGGCCAAAGGCGCGGATCGAGGTCAGGGGAAAGAGATCGGCGAACACGGCCAAATGGCTGCGCGCCTGCATGCCGCAACCGATGAAACCCACTGATTGCGCCTCTGGGTTGGCCAGACGCCGGGCGGCAACGGCAGACAGGCCGGCGGTGCGCAGACCGGTGATCCAACCGGCCTCTGCCACCGCCCGCAATTGCCCGGTTTCGCTGTCCTGGATCAGGATCGCGCCATCAATGCCGGGGCGGCCCCGGGCCGGATTGCGCGGGCTGACCATGACCGATTTCACCACTGTCAGGTTCGGGTCATCGGCGGCGGCCAGCGTTGTCATCATGTAGCGGCCATCGCCGGGCAGGACGGCAGATTTCGGCGTGGTCCAGATCTTGCCCGCCGCTTCTTTCAGAATGGCCGCCTCGATGGCATCCACAATTTGCACACCCGACAGGCCAAGACCCGCCAGATCGGCATCGGACAGCAACAGAAATTGGTCACCCGACATCGCGCCCCTCCTTTGGTTTCAAACCCGTAGGCTAGGCGCAATCAGGCCTCAGCGAAAGAGCAGGACGGGAACTTTGCAGGCCCGGATCATCGCGGTGGTGGTCGAGCCGATCAGCAGGCTGCGAATGCGCGAATGGCCATAGGCCCCCATCACCAGCAGGTCGAAATCATGCGCCTCGGCGCGCACTGCGATCAGGTTCTCGGGCTGGCCCTCGGCAATTTCCGAAGTCACGGCATAGCCCGAGCCTTTCAGCAGGGCCGCCGCCCCTTCGATGGCGCGTTTGGCCTCGGTCGTGGCGGTGCCCACGGTCAGCAGGTGAATGGCAAGATCGGTAAACAGCTCGGAGCGGGCAATGTGATTGACGGCCTTCAGCGCCGAGGCCCCGCCATCGAAGGCCACCAGCAGTTTCTTCACCGGCTGAAAGGCGCGCGAGGCGACCAGGACGGGTTTTGTCGAGGCACGCACGACGCGTTCCATGTTGCTGCCAAGATGCAGGGCCGCGAAATCGGCCCCTTCGCCGCGTTTGCCGATGATGACCAGATCGGCATCATCCTCGGCATCGCGCAGGGTCTCGACCAGATCACCAAGGCGCAGGCGGGCGGTGACCTCGACGCCTTCGGCACCGATCCGGGCCGCGGCATCCTCGACAATCGCCTGCCCACGCTTGCGCGCCAGTTTCGCCCTTTGCGCGTCCAGCTCGGCCAGTTCATTGAGCAGCGCGGTGCGCGCGCCAAGCCCGATATTGCCGCTCAGGTTGCGCGGATCGGCGGCTTCATCGCGGCGGCCAAGCACATGCAGCACCTCAACCGGCCAGCCCTTGCCCTTGGCGACCCAGGCGGCGTGATCGCAGACGCTTTCGGAATAAACCGAGCCGTCCACCATGGCGATGATCTTGCTCATGAGCGGTCCTCTCAATGTCCCATCAGGCGGTCCATCGCGCCCGGTTTGTCATGTTCGGCCAGCCGGTCGACAATGGTTTCCGAGGCCTCGTTCAGCCCCCTGATTTCAACATCGGCACCCTCGCGGCGAAATTTGAGCACGGTCATGTCCAGGGCGATCACCGAAGATATATCCCAGATATGGGCGCGGGTGACGTCGATAATGACCTTGTCGAGCACTTCGCCAAAGTCAAAGGCGTTGGAAAATTCATCCGAGGAGGCAAAGAAAAGCTGCCCGTGGACGTGGTAGATGCGGGTGGTGCCGTCATCCGAAAGCTCGGATGTGACGCTGAAAAGCTGTGCGATCTTGCCGGCAAAGAAGATGCCCGACAACAGCACACCGGTCAGAACCCCCATCGCCAGATTGTGGCTGTAGACGGTGACGAACACGGTGGCCAGCATCACGATGGAGGAAGATCGTGGATGATCACGCAAACCGGCGATCGACGACCACGAGAAGGTGCCGACCGAGACCATGATCATGATCGCCACCAGCGCCGCCATCGGAATGATCGACACGATATCGCCAAGCACCACGATCAGGATCAGCAGAAAGACGCCGGCAGCAAAGCACGATAGCCGCCCGCGCCCGCCCGATTTCACGTTGATCATGGATTGCCCGATCATCGCGCACCCGGCCATGCCACCGAAGAACCCGGTGGTGAAATTGGCCACGCCCTGGCCGATACATTCCTGGTTCTTGTCCGATTTGGTATCGGTCAGGTCATCGACGATCTGCGCCGTCATCAGGCTTTCCAGCAGGCCCACGGCGGCAACAGCGGCGGAATAGGGAAAGATGATCTGCAAGGTTTCCCAGGTCAGCGGAATATCGGGCAGCAGAAACACCGGCAGGGTATCGGGCAGATCCCCCATATCGCCCACCGTGCGCAGATCCATGCCAAAGATCAGCGCAATGGCGGTCAGCACCACGATGGTGACCAGCGGCGAAGGGATGGCGGTGGTGACATAGGGAAACAGATAGATGATCGCCAGCCCGCCCGCGACCATCACATAGGTCAGCCACGGCACCCCGATCAGTTCGGGCAATTGCGCCATGAAGATCAGGATCGCCAGCGCGTTGACAAAGCCGGTCATCACCGAGCGCGACACAAAGCGCATCACGCTGCCCAGTTTCAGAACGCCCGCTGCGATCTGCAACAGGCCCGCCAGAACCGTGGTCGCCAGCAGATATTGCAGCCCGTAATCGCGCACCAGCGTGACCATCAGCACGGCGGTGGCGGCGGTGGCGGCGGAAATCATGCCGGGGCGGCCGCCGACAATGGCGGTGATCACGGCGATGGAAAAGGAGGCATAGAGGCCGATCTTGGGATCGACACCGGCGATGATCGAAAAGGCGATGGCCTCGGGGATCAGCGCCAGCGCCACGACAAGACCGGCCAGAAGGTCGGCGCGGATTGTGCCGAACCATTCGACACGCATCCGGTTCAGAAAGTCCGGGGACATGAGGGGGAGGTCTCCGTCAGGGATATTTTCGCGTTTGGGCGCGGCATAGGCCGGGTTGCGGGTGTTTGCCACCCCCCGGAACGCAATTCGGGCACTCGTGGCAGGAATGGCTCAGTTCGTGCTGTCGCGGCTGAACAGGTAGATCACCAGCCCGATGGCCATGGCAATGCCAAACAGGCCGAACAGTTGGCCATAGGCCCGGGCCGGGTCACCATCGTCAGACAGCGCCAGAAAAATGGGGCCGCTGGCAAACTGCATGATGCCGACACCGCCGATGCCAAACAGGTTCATCAGGCTGATGCCCCGACCGACCAGATGGGCTGGGATGAAGCTGCGGGAATGGGCCATGATCACCGCAAAGCTGGCCCCGAAAAACCCGATCGCCGCCAACAGTGCGAAGGCAGTCCATTCGCTGCCCGCAGGCGCGAGCCACAGCGCCCCAAGGCACAGCATACCCAGGGAATTTCCCACCACGACGACCCATTTACGGGTGCCGAAAACCCGGTCCAGCGGCCCGTAGATCAGGTTGCCCGCCACCATGGCCAGCCCCATGACAAGCGTTGCGGTGCCAATACGGGTGACATCCGCGCCAAAGACATCCTGCAGATAGGGACCGATCCAGAGGCCGCGAATGCCCGCGGCGGGGGCGTAATTGACCAGCATCACCGGAAAGATCAGCCACAGGGCGGGAATGCGCAGCAGATCCATCAGCGAGCCGGTGATGCCGCCCTCCAGCCGGGCGGGATCGCGGACCAGCGCCATCAGCAGCGCCGCCACCGCCAGCGTGAGGCCGGCCATGGCCCACATCGTGGCGCGCCAGCCCATCGCCTCGACCGCCCAGGCCAGTGGCAGCGCCGCGCCGATATTGCCAAGCGACCCGACGCCGATGATCATGCCCGCGAATGTGGCAAAGGCGGCGGGCGGAAAATCACGCGCCAGAATGTAGTAGCTGGCCATCAGAACGGGCGAACAGCCAATGCCGATCAGCACCATCGCCACCGAAACCATGCCCGGCCCCTGCGCCACCGCCATCAATGCGGCCCCTCCGGCCCCGCCAAGCCCCAGCAGAACCGCAGCCGTGCGGCGCGGCCCGATATGGTCCAGCGCCCAGCCCACCGGGATCTGCATCGCCGCGAAGGTCACGAACCACAGGCCCGACGCCATCGCCAGATCATCCGGCCCGGCCCCGATCTGGGTATCGAGAACCGGTGACAGAACCGCCAGAAAGGCGCGATAGAACTGGCTGAGCACATAGCCCAGAACAAGGGCGATCAATCCGATGGGCATGACGGGCCTTTGGCAGTGAAAAACCGCTGCACCGTGCCTTTGGCTCGGGCCGGGCGCAAGCGGCAATTAATCCCAAGTAATTTTGTCAGATAATCTTGACGTGGGAATATGGCGGTGTATCAAGACGCTGAAAGCCTGAGTCTTTCAATCAATTATCAACAACCGGACCAAGCCCATGAAATTGACTCTGACAATGCTTCTGGCAACCACCCTGATGACCGGTATCGGTCAGGCGCAGGAGCTGAACCTCTATTCCTCGCGCCATTACGAGACCGATGAACGGCTCTATTCCGAGTTCACCGATGCCACCGGCATCACCATCAACCGGATCGAAGGCAATGCCGATGAATTGATCGCGCGGATGCAGGCGGAGGGCAGAAATTCGCCCGCCGATGTGCTGCTGACGGTCGATTCCTCGCGCCTGCAACGCGCCGCCGAGGCCGGGCTGTTACAGGCGGTCGAAAGCGCGGTGCTCGAGGCCCGCATTCCGGCGAATTTGCAGGATAACGACAACCGGTGGTTCGGCTTTTCGCAACGCGCCCGGATCATCTTTTACAACACCGACACCGTGCAAAACCCGCCCATGACCTATGCCGATCTGGCCGATCCGGCCTATGCGGGGCTGGTCTGTATCCGGTCCTCGAGCAACATGTATAACCAGACCCTGCTGGCTGCGATCGTGACCAATGAGGGCGAACAGGCGGCGCGGGACTGGGCGCAGGGGGTGGTGAGCAATTTCGCCCGCTCGCCGCAGGGCGGTGATACCGATCAGATCCGCGGCGTGGTGTCGGGCGAATGCGGCATTGCCGTTTCCAACAGCTACTATTTTTCCCGCGCCCTGCGCCGCGAGGTCGAGGGCGTGAGCGACGCTATCGACATGATCGGATGGGTGTTTCCAGATCAGGAGGGCAACGGTGCCCATATGAACCTGTCGGGCGGCGGCGTGGCGGCCTATGCGCCGAACCGCGATGCGGCTGTCTTGTTTCTGGAATATCTGGCATCGGATCAGGCGCAGGAATATTTCTCGGCCGGGAATGACGAATATCCGGTGGTGGAAGGTGTGGCGCTTGCGCCATCCGTGGCGGCGCTTGGCGATTTTGAAGCCGATACGGTCAACCTGTCGGATGTGGCCGATAACATCCCCACCGCGCAGCGCATCTTCAACGCGGTCGGCTGGCCTTAAACGAGCCCGCCTGTTCCGCCTCTATGCCGCGCGCCCGACCGCGGCTGCCAGCACCGGGCGCCGCAGGGCTGCGATATGGCGGGCTTCTTCGGTCCGGCCCTGTTTCAGAAGCGCCGTCAGTAACGCAAGTTCCAGCAGATCTCGCTGCGCCCGGCTGCCGCCGATCCGGGCGTGATCGGCCATTGCGGCGGTCAGATGGTCGGTGGCCGCTGCCCAATTGCCATCCGCGATCCGGGCAAAGCCTTTGGCCAGATCCGGCACCAGATCGGCGGCCGGGCCTTTCGGCGCGGTGATGATCTGTGACAGGGCCTCGGCATTGCCGGCCATGGCATGGGCCAGGGCGGCGTGGATATCGACAAAGGCATTGCCGGATTTCGCAAACCAACGCGTCGCGTAATCGCTGATCTGGTGCCAGCGTTCCGGAGCCACGGTGACGCCCGCCGCCTCGGCCCGGAACAAAAGCGACGCGGTATCGGTCAGCACATTGATCGGCAGCGCCTTGCAGGTATCGGGGGCCACATCGGCATCCATGATCGCCCACATCGTGGCCTCATCGCCCTGATCCAATGACCACAGCGCAACATGCCAGGACAGATGCCCGTGCAGCACCGCGTTGCGGTCATGGGCACCAACCCAGTTGGCCAGATAGCTGCGCCCGGCACCGGTATCGCCTGTCTCATAGAGGATATGGCTGCGCACATGGGCGCCATTGGCATTGTCGGGATTGATCGCCAGTGAGCGATCGATATAACTGCTGGCCTTGGCCAATTGCCCGGTTTCGCACAGGGCAAAGGCATATTGGCTGAGGCACCACCAATCCTCGCCGTAATGTGGCAGCAGCGATGCGTTATAGGCCAGCAATTCAGCTTCGCGGCCCGGTTGCCCGGAAAACCCGATCAGACCGAATACCGAACTGCAGGTCTGCGCCAGAACCGCGTCGCGCGGGTGATCGGCGACATGGGCGCGGATGGCGGTGTAAGCCGCGGGGGTCTTGCCGTCGATCAACAGGCCCATGGCGTGGATATGCCCGGCCTCACGGGGGGTGATGCCACCGGTCAGGTCGCGGGCGGTGTTTATCGCATCCCTGGCACCGGCCATGTCGCCGCTGAACTGGCGGGCACGGGCCAGCCCGGCATGGCCAAGCGCAAAGCCCGCGTCATGGGCCACGCTTTGCGCGAAGGCATCGACCATTTCCGCCTCGGCCCCAAGCAGGCGGTGCTGCCCGGTTCGGAAGGCATCGGCTGCATCGGCGGAACGGGTCGAAATCGGCAGATCATACATGTCGGTTTGCATTGCTGTCTCCGGGTTCGGGGTGGCAATCAGCATGGATGCCAGGCCGGGCGCTGTCAAAGGCCCGGGCTCAGTCGGCGGCCACCGGGTCGGGCACGAAATTGGCCTCGGTCTTGTCCTCGCGGCCCAGGCTCCAACACAGGATGATCACCGGCAACAGCCCCACCGCGCCGATCACCAGCGAGGGCACCGCGGCCTCGGAAAGGCGCTCATCGGCGGCCAGCCTGTGGGCCTGAACCGCCAGCGTGTCAAAGTTGAAGGGGCGCATGATCAAGGTGGCGGGAAGCTCCTTCATCACATCGACAAACACGATCAGGATCGCGGTCAGCAGCGAGGGCCGCAAAATCGGCAGATGCACGCCGCGCAGCATGGTCGTGGGTGACCGGCCAAGGGTGCGCGCCACGGCGTCGATATTGGGGTTGATCGTGGCAAGACCGGCATCATAGGCCGAAAGTGCCGCCGCCATGAACCGCACCGTATAGGCCATGATCAGCAGCCAGATCGACCCGGTCAGCAGCAAGCCGGTGGAAATATCGAATGTCGCCCGCATCCAGGCATCCAGCGCATTGTCAAAAGCCGCAAAGGGCACCATCAGGCCGACCGCAATCACCCCGCCCGGCACCGCATAGCCAAGCCCGCCAATGGCAACCGCGGCCCGGTTGGCGCGGCTCGGGTGCAGGCGGGCATTGAAGCCAAGCAGCACCGCGGCGGTGACCGTGACAACAGCGGCGATTGCGGCCAGCGTGACCGAGTTTTGCAAAAAGCCGAGATAGCGCGGCGTCAGGATCAACTGGCCCGATGCCGACCCCATCGAAATCAGCAGCCCCGCAGGCAGCAAAAAGCCGAGCGTCACCGGCAATGCGCAGAACGTCACCGCCGCGCCGGCGCGCCAGCCGGTCAGGCGGGGCGGCACCATCACCTCGAACCGGCGGCCGGCGCCATGATGCCTTTGGCGGCTGCGCTGCGCGCGTTCAAGTGCGGCAAGCAACAGCGCCACGCCCAGAAGGGTCAGCGCCAGTTGCGCGGCGGCGGCGCGATCGGCAAAGGAAAACCAGCTTTGGTAAATCCCGGTCGCAAAGGTCTGCACATTGAAATAGGACACGGTGCCGAAATCGGCGATGGTTTCCATGATCGTCAGCAACACGCCACCGGCGATGGCCGGGCGCGCAATCGGCAGGCTGACCCGGAAAAAGGCCGCCCATGGCCCCCGCCCAAGCGTGCGCGCCGCGATATAGGCGGTGGCGCTTTGTTGCAGGAACGCGGCCCGCGCCAGCAGGTAGACATAGGGGTAAAGCACCAGCATCAGCATCAGGGCGGCACCCGGTAAGCTCCTGATTTCAGGGAACCAATAGTCGCGCGGGCCCCATCCTGTCAGATCGCGCAACGTGGCCTGGACCCAACCGGGATGATCCAGAAAATCGGTATAGGCATAGGCCAGAACATAGGCCGGAAAGGCCAGCGGCAGGGCCAGCGCGATCTCGAGCACACGGCGAAACCGAAACCGGGTCATGGTCACCAGCCAGGCGGTTCCGGTGCCGATGATTGCGGTGCCGGTGGCGACGATCAGAACCATGTAGAGCGTGGTGCGGGCATAGCGCGGCAGCACGGTGGCCATCAGCCCCGAGACCGTGTCGAACCCGCCGGTGACCGCCGCCAGCACCACCGCGATGATCGGCAGCAGGCTGAGACCGGCCGCGCCCCAGGCCAGAGCGGCCAGCCAGTTACCTGAGCGATATCGTCGGCTTAGTTTCATGCCCAATTGCTCTAGGCCAATCCGGCGGCCTCGTCCACCAGAGCGTGGCGCGAAAAGAAGGCCGTGATCTCATCTGGCCTGGGCGCATGCCCGGTAAAGACCTCGACATAGGGTGGCATGGCGCGCAGACGCTCCGCCCGGGTTTCGTCCAGTGCCATGGCGTAATAGCCGACCTGGGTAAAGATCATCGTATGAGCGCGGGTGCGGGCCTGGGTTTCACTATAGCCAAACCTTTGAAACATATTGGAAATCCCTAAAATTCGGGCTGCGTCACCGGCATCGAGATGGGCCCGCAAACCGGAATCGTTCCGGGCCCAGTTGCGGATGGCAAGATCCAGTTTCGCGTCAAACAGGCTGGCATCGATCCAGCAATCGAAGAGGTTGAAGACCGCGCCGCAGATGGTTTTTGCGGGGGCGGCGCAGCGGGCCAGGAGATTGCCGGTGTTCTGCGCGCTCCAGCGATCCACAATCGCGCTCAGCAGGGCGTCACGATCCGCGAAATGCCAGTAAAAGCTGGTGCGCGACAGGCCCAGATCCTTGGCCAATGGCTGGATTTTCACGGCCTCGATACCGCCCGAAATCAGCCGTTCATAGCCGGCATCGAGCCACAGCTCTGCCGAGCCGCGCCAGCCATGGGTTTTGTCTGGTTTCCGGACAGTCATCGCCTCTGCCGCCTATCACGCAAGGGGCCTTCTGGCAAATAAGTGACGCAAGTGTCACTTTTAAATGACGGATGTGTCATTTTCGGGCGGATCGCCTGCGGCACGGCCGCGCTCCGGCGGCTGGCGCTTTGGTGAGGGCGGCGCATCGGTCATGGGGCGGATGCAGGCCGGGAGATAAACGGCTCCGGAAAAGCGTCGCTGCGTCAGCCCACGGACAGGCGCTCGCCCGGCTTGCGCATCGGCGATGATAAAGCGCCGCCGGATGACTGCCCGGCGGCGCAATTTACGTTTGTCTGCTGCCCGCGTATCGTGACGCGCGGTATGACTAGCCCGGCAGTTTTGCCATTCGCAGATAGGGCAGTTTGGTCTCGATGGAGCCGTATTTGGCGATGGCATCGGCGTCGCTGACGGTGGTGGGCACTACGACATCCTGACCGACCTGCCAGTTTGCCGGCGTGGCCACGTTTTCGCGGGCGGCGGTTTGCAGGCCATCCAGCGCGCGCAGCACCTCGGCAAAGTTGCGCCCGACATTCATCGGGTAGGTCATCGACAGCTTGAGCTGCTTGTCCGGCCCGATGATGAAGACCGCGCGCACGGTGGCGCTGTCGGCGGGGGTGCGGCCATCGGGCAGATAGGCTTCGGCGGGCAGCATGTCGAAGGCTTTGGAGACCGCCAGATCTTCATCGGCGATGATCGGAAAGCCTGCTTTGGCCCCGCCCACGGCCTCGATATCGGCCTTCCATTTCTTGTGATCCTCGACCCCGTCCACGGAGACGCCGATCACCTTGGTGCCGCGCGCGGCCCATTCATCGGCCAATTGCGCGACGGCCCCGAATTCTGTGGTGCAAACCGGCGTGAAATCCTTGGGGTGGCTGAACAGGATCGCCCAGCTATCGCCGATCCAGTCATGCAGCGAAAAGCTGCCCTGATCGGTTTCGACGGTGAGATCGGGGATGGTATCATTGATGCGCAGGCCCATGGGACATGTCCTTTTTTGGGGGTGGTTTGAGCCCAAGATGTGCCCTTGCGCAGGCCGGGGCAAGGGGGGCCGGGCCGGTATCGGCGAAATGGCGCGAGGCCAGGTCTTGCGGAGCGGCCCGCCCGGTGACAGGTTGCGCGGCGATAATTCAGGGGAGAGTGACGATGCCGAACACCACCGATTTCTACATCAACGGGCAATGGGTCGCGCCCGCCGCGGCGCAGGGTTTCGAAGTCATCAACCCCTCGACCGAGGAGGTTTGCGCCACCATATCGCTAGGCGGGCAGGACGATGTCGATGCCGCCGTGGCTGCCGCGCGGGCCGCATTCGAGGGCTGGTCACAGAGCGGCAAGGCTGAGCGGCTGGCGCTGCTGGAGCGCATTCTGGAGGTTTACAAGGCCCGCGCCGATGACATGGCGCAGGCGATCAGCACCGAGATGGGCGCGCCGATTGATTTGGCGAAAACGTCGCAGGTCGGTGCGGGCATCTGGCACATTTCGAACTTCATCACCGCGCTGAAGGATTTCGAGTTCGAGGCACCGCTGGGTGATCACGCGCCCAATGATCGGATCATCCATGAGGCGGTGGGCGTTGTCGCCATGATCACGCCCTGGAACTGGCCGATGAATCAGGTGACGCTGAAAACCATTCCGGCGCTGGCGGCGGGCTGCACCATGGTGCTGAAACCATCCGAGATTGCGCCGCTTTCGGGCTTGCTCTTTGCCGAGATCATGGATGAGGCGGGGGTGCCTGCGGGCGTGTTCAACCTGGTCAATGGCGATGGTGCCGGGGTTGGCACCATGCTGACCAGCCATGCGCATGTGGATGCGATCAGCTTTACCGGATCGACACGGGCCGGCATCGCCATTTCGAAATCGGCGGCGGACACGCTGAAGCCGGTGCATCTGGAACTGGGCGGCAAGGGCGCGAATGTGATCTTTGCCGATGCCGATGAAAAGGCGGTGAAACGCGGCGCGCTGCATTGTTTCAACAATACCGGGCAATCATGCAATGCGCCGACCCGGATGCTGGTGGAGCGCAGTATCTATGACCAAGCGGTAGAGATTGCGGCCGATGTGGCCGACAAGACCGCCATTGGCATGGCGTCAGAGCCCGGCCGCCATATCGGACCGGTGGTCAGCCAGGCGCAATATGACAAGATCCAGGGGTTGATCGAGGTAGGCATTACGGAGGGCGCGCGGCTGGTGGCCGGTGGCCTGGGCCGCCCCGAAGGGTTCAACCGGGGCTATTTCGTGCGCCCCACCGTGTTTGCCGATGTCAGCAATGACATGACCATTGCGCGCGAGGAGATCTTTGGCCCGGTGCTGTCGATCATTCCGTTCGAGGATGAGGCCGAGGCGCTGCGTATTGCCAATGACACCGAATATGGCCTGACCAATTATGTCCAGAGCCAGGATGGGGCCAGGCGCAACCGGATGGCGCGGCGCCTGCGCTCGGGCATGGTTGAAATGAACGGCCAGGCGCGCGGTGCGGGGGCACCGTTTGGCGGCATGAAGAAATCGGGCAATGGGCGCGAAGGCGGGGTCTGGGGCTTGCTGGATTTTCTGGAGGTCAAGGCGGTGTCGGGCTGGTCGCCTGAGGACGATTGAGGCCGGGCGGATTTGCAATGTGAGGGCAACCGGGGCAGAGAAGGCGCGGGATGCTTTATTCTGGGGCGCGGCCTGACATGGATGCGATGAGTTTTGTGCCCGAAACGGTGCTCAAGCGCGATATATTTTCCGAGACCATCGTCGGCCATCTGGCAGAGGATCCGAGCCGCAAGGTGGTGCTGCGCAAGCTGGACGGGGTGCCTTGGTATGCCCGGCCCGTTGCCTGGTATCTGGCCCGCAAGGAAGTGCGCGGCCTGCGCGCGGTGGCGGGAATTGAGGGCGTGCCGGAGCTGCTGCGGGTCGATCGGGTGGGGCTGTTGCGAAGCTGGACCGAAGGCACGCCGCTGCATCTGGCCCGGCCCGGCGATGCGGCCTGGTATCGTGACGCCAAACGGTTGCTGCGCCAGATGCGGGCGCGCGGCGTGGCGCATAATGACATTGCCAAGCCGCAAAACTGGCTGATGACGCCGCAGGGCCGCGCCGCGGTGATTGATTTTCAACTGGCCTCGGTGCATCCGCGCAAGGGGCGTTGGTTTTTGCTGCTGGCGCGCGAGGATCTGCGCCATCTTCTGAAACAGAAACGCGCCTATGCGGGGGGGCTGCTGGTGGCCTCGGAACGCCGCATGCTGGCGCGCAAATCGCTGCCCTCGCGGATCTGGATGGCGACCGGCAAGCGGGTCTATAATTTTGTCACCCGGCGGCTGATGAACTGGTCCGATGGCGAGGGCACCGAGGATCGGATCGCGCGTGACGGGCCTGCGCTGCGCGCCATTGCGGCGCGGGAAGATATCTCCGATATCCTGCTCTGCACCTATGCGCTGCCGGCGCGCGGCGTTGGGGTGTATGCGTTTTTCGAGACCGGACTGGCGGGTGATGATCTGCGTGCCCTGGTGCCGGAGGCCCGCGCCGAACTGGTCCAGGCGGTGGTGGAGTTTCCGCGCACCGGCGGGCGTGTGCGCGAAGATATCCTGCATCTGATCGCGGCCAATCGGCTGGATGAGTTGGCGCTGCTGATTGCGGATGCGCCGGAGCTGGCCGGGCTGGTCAATGATATTGTGGCCGGGCGGCAGAACCTGACCGACCGGGTGCTGAAACGCTAGGTGTTCAGAATTCCGGCTTGGCGGTGAAGGTCATGCCGAGCCCCGAATCGGGGTGTTTCAGGCGCAGCGTGGCGGCGTGCAGCATCAGGCGGGGATGATCGCGGGCCGGGCCGGTGGCATAGAACGGATCGCCCAGAATCGGATGGCCAATGGCCTTGCAATGGACCCGCAATTGATGCGTGCGGCCGGTTTCGGGGCTCAGGCGGACCCGGGTTTCGCCGCCGCCCGACCGGATCACGCGCCACTTGGTCAGGGCCGGTTTGCCGGTCTCATGGCAGACCATCTGCAAGGGCCGGTTCGGCCAATCGACGATCAGCGGCAGATCAATAGTGCCGGTTTTGTCCAGCCCCTGCCCCCAGAGCCGCGCCACATAGGTTTTCTTGACCCGGCGTTGTTCGAATTGCAGGTTCAGGTGACGTTGCGCATGCGGCGTGAGGGCAAAGACCATCAGGCCGGAGGTGTCCATATCCAGCCGATGCACCAGCAATGCGGTGGGAAACACCGCCTGAATGCGGCTGATCAGGCAATCGCGCAGGTGATCGCCGCGCCCGGGCACCGAAAGCAGCCCCGCCGGTTTGTTGACCAGCAGAATCTCGTGATCATGATGCAATATTGCCAGCGGTGCCTCTGGCGGGCGGTAGTCATGGGCCATGGCGCGCGGTCTAGCCTTTGCGGCGCGCGAGGGCAAAGCGCTATTGCACGTTCGCAAACTTGCGGATCGCAGATTTTCGGAGACGTGCTTTATTGCAGCGGCGCGATCTAAATTGCCGTCAGAATGTTTGCAAGGATCATCACGGCAAAGGCGACGAGCCAGCCGATACGGGTGGTGCGGGTGGCGGGGTCGCGCATCCAGCCCCGTGCCGCCGCCAGAAACGAGACCGGGCCGGGGTTGAAGCTGTCGGTTGCGCGCGCCGCGATGGCGCGGATCTGAAACAGCGCCTTGAAAAAGAAAAACGCCCAGACCGCGAAGGCCAGGCCCTGTATGACGAGAAGGATGAGCATACCGGTTTCCATCCGACGAGTAGACCTGCATGGCGTCGATCGGGCAAGGGTTTTTATCGGTTGGCTCAATTTGTTCCGATTGGGCCGGGCCCGCGTTAACCCGTCATAAACCGGAGTGCGGCAGGGTCGGGCCAGTGGGGGCGTAGACCGATAGGGTAGACGTCATGGTGAACAACAATAGCGAAGTGCGGGTGATCAAGCTGAAGGAAACCCATCCTGATGAAATGGGACGGGCCGGAGATATGATGACCACATTTCGTATCTGGATGCTTCTGGGCGGGGCCGAAGCCTTGCGCGACCGAACCGTCGGAAACCGCCATTTTGGCTGATCGAGAATCAGGGCGGCCTTGGTTGGCCGCTCTTGTGACCTTTTGGCCAATGGCCTCCTGATTGCCAGATCGTTCAAAGAAGCGCACAGTTGGGCGTGATGTAACGTATAGGATCAGGGGGGCAGGCAATGCTGGCGATCTCAACCCATAAAATTGCGCAGATCATCCTGATGGGGCATGAGCTGGATCGGGCCGAGGGCGAGCTGCGCGGCTTCATCGAGGCGCTGAATGATGATGAGCAGGCCGAACTGGTGGCCATCATGTGGATCGGGCGCGGCAGTTTCGAGCCGGGTGATTTCCGCGAGGCGCTGGCCACCGCCTATTCGGAGCGCACCACGCCGACGGCCGATTACCTGATCGGCACGCCGCATATGTCGGACCATCTGGAAAGCGGGCTGGATGAGCTGGGCATCGAGCCAAGCTCGGCCTAGGCGTTCGCGTCGAACATGGTTTTGGCGCGGCCCCAGACCCCGGAATTCAGATCGGTGAGTGTCAGCAGCGATGGCAGAAGCTGGGCTGCGTAATCCTGGCTGCTTTCGACCGGCAGCATCGAGGGCAAATTGTCGATGGCCATCACATCGAGCACCGGATCGGTCGCCACACGCAGGACAGGCGCGGCCCATGTGGTGGCGCGGTCATAGATCGGAACCGGGTTGTAATCACTGTCGGGGTCGCAGGCGATATCGCCGATCACGCGCAAGTCTCGGGGCCGGGTCAGGGCCGTTTCGGGCACGAATACCGGCGTGCCGGGGCGCGCGAAGATGGCGTTGAGAAAGATCGGGTGGTTGAGGATTTCGGGGAAGGGGCCGCCGCGGGCGGTCTCGGCCATATCCCATTTGGTGACCTCCAGGCCCATCGCCATGCACAGATCCGCGGCCCCGGTGCCGACCCGGCCAAGCGCCCCGATGACGAGGGCGGCGGGCGGTTTCGCGTGGCCTTGCAGTTCCTGGCCCAGATCCTCCAACAGCGCGTCTTTGTCGGCATAGGGCGTGACGGGGCCGCAGATCTGGCCGCGCGCCTGCGCGCCCCAGGCCTTGAGCGACACCGCCGCCCCGGCATACCCGGCCCAATAGCCGAACGCCGCCACCCGCGCCCCGCTGTCATCGACCAGATATTCCAGATCATAGAGCGTGCCGCCGCCGGTATTGAACCGATCCAGCAGCGCACGCCCCGCGTGCTGGCCCTTATAGGCATGGCCGAACATGATGTGGCGATGGGTCAGCGGCGTGCCATCCTCGGGCAGTTCCTTGAGGCCGAAGATGATGGCGTCGGCGGGGGCGTCGGGCCAGCTGTTTTCAGCCGCCATTTCGGCCCCGGCATCGGCGTAGCCAGTCAGCCCGGCGGCGCGGGTGCTGCTGTGTTCCACCGTCACGCGAATGCCCGCCGCAATCAGGGCGCGGGTGCCCTCGGCCGTCAACCCGCAGCGTTGTTCATTGGCGCGTTGTTCGGCGCGAACCCAGAGATGGGGCATGGGGGGAGGTCCTTTTACAGATGGGTGCGGGCGAACTGGCGGTCGGGCTGGTCGAGATGGGGCAGCGCGTTGAACTGGGTCAGCGCCAGCGCCCCTTGCAGCGGCAACCAGCGGCTGAGCGAGGTGTTTTCGACCGCCAGACAGACCCGCGACATGGCGGTGACATCGAGCCCCATGGTGATGCGCAGCGCCATGCCGATGACGCCGCCCGAGGTGATGATGATGGCGCGGCCATCGCCCTGGCTGACCGCGTTCAGGGCCTCGCCCACGCGGGTCTCGAAACTGGCGAAACTTTCGGGCGCATCCTTGATCCGGTCTTGATGCCAGGCGGTAAAAACCTGCGGCAGATGGGTGACGAAACCCTCGCGGGTGGTGGGCAGGGGCACGCCGTGCTGAGCTTCGAGGAGATTTGCCAGGGTGAAATATTCAAGCTCGTTGAAGCGCGGGTCGATCACGGCATCGGTCACGCCCATGGCCTGCGCGGTTTGCCGGTGCCGGTGCAGATCGCCGCGAAACCTGCGTGGGAAAACTTCGCCCGAGGCGGTCAGATATTGCCCGAGCCAGGCGGATTGCTGCACGCCCAATTCGCTGAGCTGGTCATAGCTGACCTCATCGCGGGCGGTGGTATTGGCCTGACCGTGGCGGACAAGCGTGAGGTGGGACATGGTGGTGCGGCTCCTGATCATGGCCTTTTAGGGCCTTGGCGGGGCGGGGAAAAGGGGGGCAATCCGGGCATTGGCAGGTGCCATGACGGAAAAGCGCCGGGGGCGGTCGCGGATGGTGGTCTTTTCACCGGCGCGCTTTGGCATAGAATGATCTGGCGCGAATCCGGGAGAGCCGCAGATGTCCGAAAATATCCGTTTCCAGCTTGATGGCGAAGACGTCGTGGCCGCGCCGGGCATGACGATCTGGGAAGTGGCCAATGGCCGCGGTCTGGTGATTCCGCATCTGTGCCACAAGCCTGCGCCGGGATACCGCCCGGATGGCAATTGCCGCGCCTGCATGGTCGAGATCGAGGGCGAGCGGGTGCTGGCGGCGTCCTGCATCCGCGAACCGGCCGAGGGCATGGTGGTGGTGACCAATTCGGGCCGCGCCAGAACGGCGCGCAGGATGGTGATCGAGATGTTGCTGGCCGATCAGCCGGAACGCGCGGCAGCGCATGACAAATCAAGCCATCTATGGGACATGGCTGATCTGAACGGGGTTTCCGTCAGCCGGTTTCCCAAGCTGGAGGAAGGCCGCATTCCGCTGCTCGATGACAGCCATGTGGCGATGTCGGTCAATCTGGATGCCTGTATCCAATGCGGGCTTTGCGTGCGGGCCTGCCGCGACGTGCAGGTCAATGATGTGATCGGCATGGCCGGGCGCGGCCATGATGCCTGGCCGGTGTTCGATATCAACGATCCGATGGGGGTCTCGACCTGTGTGGCCTGCGGTGAATGCGTGCAGGCCTGCCCGACCGGGGCCTTGATGCCGGCCACTGTGGTCGACGCTGATCAAGTTGGCGACAGTGCCGATTTCGACAGCGAGACCGAAAGCGTCTGCCCGTTTTGCGGTGTTGGCTGCAAGGTCAGCCTCAAGGTCAAGGATGGCCGGATCAAATATGTCGAGGGGCTGAATGGCCCGGCCAATGAAGGGCGGCTTTGCGTCAAGGGGCGCTTTGGCTTTGATTATATCCACCATCCGCACCGGCTGACCAAACCGCTGATCCGGCGCGACGATGCGCCCGCGAAGGGGCTGAATGTGGACCCGGCCAACTGGCAGACGCATTTCCGCGAAGCGAGTTGGGAAGAAGCGCTGGACAAGGCGGCGGGCGGGTTGACCGATCTGCGCGACACCCATGGCGGGCGGTCTGTGGCGGGGTTTGGCAGCGCCAAATGCACCAATGAAGAAGCCTATCTGTTTCAGAAATTCATCCGCCAGGGATTTGGGCATAACAATGTCGATCACTGCACGAGGCTGTGCCATGCGTCCTCGGTTGCGGCGCTGATCGAGAATATCGGCTCGGGCGCGGTGACGGCCACGTTCAACGAGATCGAGAATGCCGATGTGGCGATCGTGATCGGGGCCAACCCGATTGAGAACCACCCCGTTGCCGCGACCTATTTCAAGCAGTTCACCAAACGCGGCGGCAAGCTGATTGTGATGGACCCGCGCGGCGTCGGCCTGCGGCGCTATGCGACCCATATGCTGCAATTTCGCCCCGGTGCCGATGTGTCGATGCTGAACGCGATCGCCCATGTGATCGTGGAGGAGGGCTTGTATGATGAACAATATATCGCGGCCTATACCGAGAATTGGGAGGCCGAAAAGGCGCATCTGAAGGATTTCAGCCCCGAGGCGATGGAGGGCATTTGCGGCATCGCGCCGGACCGGATCCGCGAGGTTGCGCGGCTGTTTGCGACCGCGAAAGCGGCGATGATTTTCTGGGGCATGGGGATCAGCCAGCATATTCACGGCACCGATAATTCGCGCTGTCTGATTTCGCTGGCGCTGATGTGCGGCCATGTCGGGCGTCCGGGCACCGGGCTGCACCCACTGCGTGGGCAAAACAATGTGCAGGGTGCCTCGGATGCCGGGCTGGTGCCGATGTTCCTGCCCGATTACCAGAGCGTCACCGATGACAGGATCCGCAAGAATTTCACCGATATCTGGGGGTCCGGGGACTTTTCGAATGAAAAGGGCCTGACCGTGACCGAGATTGTCGATGCGGTGTATGCCGGCGATATCAAGGGCATGTATATTCAGGGCGAAAACCCGGCCATGTCTGACCCCGATGTCGATCACGCCCGCGCCGCCTTTGCCAGGCTGGAGCATCTTGTGGTGCAGGATATTTTCCTGACCGAGACGGCGAATTTCGCCGATGTGATTCTGCCGGCCTCAACGCTTTATGAAAAATCGGGCACCGTCAGCAATACCAACCGGCAGGTGCAGATGGTGCGCCCCGCCGTGGCCCCGCCGGGTGACGCGCGCGAGGATTGGGCGGTGACGGTGGAACTGGCGCAGCGGATCGGGCTGAACTGGAGCTATACGCACCCCAGCCAGATCTTTGCCGAGATGAAGCTGAACATGAAAAGCCTCGACAATATCACCTGGGAAAGGCTGGAAACCGAAACCGTGACCTACCCGTCGCTCTCGCCCACCGATCCCGGCCAGGCGGTGGTGTTTGGCGATGGTTTCCCCCGGCCCGATGGGCGGGCCCGGTTCACGCCCGCCAATGTGATTGCGCCCGATGAGGTGCCCGATGCCGATTATCCGATGATCCTGACCACCGGCCGGCAGTTGGAGCATTGGCATACCGGGTCGATGACGCGGCGTTCAAAGGTGCTGGATGCGGTGGAGCCGGAGGCCAATTGTTCGCTCAACCCGCGCACGTTGAAGCTGATGGGGGTGGTGCCGGGCCAGATGATCCGCCTGACCACGCGGCGCGGCTCGATCGAGATCATGGCGCGGGCCGACCGGGCCATTGCCGAGGATATGGTGTTTGTGCCCTTTGCCTATGTCGAGGCGGCGGCCAATGTGCTGACCAACCCGGCCATCGACCCCTACGGCAAGATCCCCGAATTCAAATTTGCCGCCGTGAAGGTGGAAAAGATTGATGCGGTGGCGGCGCAGTAGGGTCAGATGCCGAGGCTGCCGCGGATGAAGGGCAAGAAGGCGGCAGCGACAAGCCCGACGCCCGCGCCGATGATCAACCGCGTGCCCATCGGGCCGAGGCCGGGGCTGAGCACGCTTAGAGCGGGTCGCGCCAAATCGAATTCACCGGCCGGCCCGAACGCATTCGATTGCGCGAACGCTGCCTCGGTCCGGGTGATGAATGCTCGAATCCGATCAGGCGCGACACGCTATAGCCAATCTCGGATGCATGAGGGTCAGGTTTTGCCAGACATGCCATGAAGTGGTGTTTTTCTTGTCTTTCAAGGGGCCGATACCCGCCTATCCGCCGCCGCGTGTCAG
Source organism: Alterinioella sp. (assembly GCF_058343375.1). Classification (NCBI taxonomy): domain Bacteria; kingdom Pseudomonadati; phylum Pseudomonadota; class Alphaproteobacteria; order Rhodobacterales; family Paracoccaceae; genus Alterinioella; species Alterinioella sp. The sequence continues at coordinate 26,896 of NZ_JBTUJH010000037.1, read as the reverse complement.
CCCCAGACCACATCGCCCAGAAAGATATAGCCCGCGCCGTAGATGGTCTTGATCAGGCGGGGGTTTTTCGGGTCTTCGCGCAGTTTGGTGCGCAGGCGCGAGACCCGCACATCCATGGCGCGATCAAAGCTTTCGCCGGCCGCACCGCCAAGCGTTTCCTGCATCTGCTGGCGGCTGATCAGGCGTTTGGGGCTGTTCAGGAACAGGCGCAGCACCTCGCCTTCGGCATGCGAAAAGCTGACTTCATCGCCCGATTCCGCGACCAGAACATAGCGGTCGAAATGCGCGGTCCAGCCCTGAAAGCGGGCGGTCTCGCTTTGGGCGCTTTTTTGTTTGGTGTCGCGCAGGCGGACGCGGACGCGGGCCACCACCTCGGCCGGGTCGAACGGTTTGATGATATAGTCATCGGCCCCCAGTTCCAGCCCGGTGACCCGGTCCTGCACCTGGGCCCGGCCCGAGATGATGATGATCGAGGCGCCGGATTCCAGCGCCAGACGATGCACCAGCGCCAGCCCGTCGCGATCCGGCAGGCCCAGATCGACCAGGCAGACATCGGGGGTGGTGATGCGCAAGGCGGCCTCGAACTCGGTGGCGCGGGCATAGGTCGCGGTGCGAAACCCGGCTTCCTGCAAGGCCTCGGACAGCATCAGCCGGATCTGCGGCTCGTCGTCCAATATGGTTATCAAGGGCTGGGTCATGCCGGGTTGGCCTTGCTGAGGATAGCGTGAAGTTGCCCCGAATTGAACGGTTTGGCCAGCACCGGCCAGCGTTTCGCGCCGCGTTGGCGCAGCAGATCAGTTTCGGGAAGCGATGTCATCAGGGCCAGTTTCAGATCCGGGCGCTGGCCCGAGATGCGTTCGAGAAGGTCAACGCCGGTGGTGCTGCCGGGCAGTTTGATATCGGACAGCACGACATCGATGGCGGGCAGATCGGAGAGCGTCAGCGCCTCGGCGAAATTATCGGCCTCGATCACCTGATGGCCCATATCGGTCAGCATTTCGCGCACCGACACGCGCAGCGCGGGCATATCCTCGACCAGAAGCACCAGCATCGGTTGCGCGGCATCGGCCGGCACCGGGCGCAGCGCCAGACGCAGCGTGACCCGGGCCCCGTTGCGATGGTTTTCCAGTTTGACATTGCCCCCCGACAGCTTGGCCAGATCGAAGGCCATCGACAGGCCCAGCCCGGACCCGGCCTGGCCCTTGGTGGTGAAGAACGGATCCAGCGCGTAGTTCAGCGCCTCGGGCGAAAACCCCGGCCCGGTATCCTCGACCGCGATATCGAGCCAGGTATCGCGGACCTTATGGGCCAGGATGCGGATCTCGCCGCCTTGCGCGCCGATGGCGTCGCGGGCGTTCAGGACCAGATTGAGCAAGCTGTCCTGCACCGAGCCTTCATCCAGCAGCACCAGTTCGCCGGGCACCGATTGGGTGATCGACAGCGCGATATTGTCGGGCAGGGGCGCGCGGGCCAGCGCCGCGAAGGTTTCAAAGAACCGGCGCAGATCGACCGGGGCGGGCAGCAATTCGCGCGGGCCGGATATATGGGCGATGCGATCCAGCAGGGTGCCGCCACGCCGCGCGGCGGCGATGGTGGCGGTGGTCATCTCGCGGGCCGGTTCAGGCAGCGGCAGCCTGGCCAGCCGGCTTTGCAGGCCCAGGATGATGGTCAGCAGGTTGGAGAAATCATGCGCCAGCCCGTTGGTCAGCTGTGCCGCCAGTTCGCGTTTGCGGGTCTGGGCCAGCACGGCGCGCGCCTGCGCCTCTTCGGTGACATCGGTCGAGAGCAGATAGACGCCGTTGATCTGGCCGTCCGGGCCGGTATCGGGGGTAAAGGCGGTGCGGATGCGGCGGCCGCTGTCTTCGTCGGTGAATTCGAACACGCTGGATTGCCCGGCCAGGGCGCGGGTCAGATTGGGGCGCAGGCGGCGCCCCGTGCTATGGCCCAGCGCGTCGTTGAAATGCAGCCCTGTGATATCGGCGCTGCGCCCGGGCAGCACCGTCGACAGGCGGCGGTTGGTATAGGTGTAGATCTGGTCGGTATCGACATGGGCGATATGGGCCGGCATCATTTCGGTGGTCAGGCGGATGCGGGCCTCCATCTCGGCCAGGCCGCGCTTGGCCTCTTCCAGCTGGGCGATGGTGGCGGCAAGCTGACGGTTGGTCCGGGCCAGTTCCTCGGCATGGGTCAGCACCTGATCGGACAATTCCTCGGAGCGGGCGCGCAACAGCCCCTCCTGGGTCTTGATCGCGGTGATGTCGGTATAGACGGTGATCCAGCCGCCGCCGGGCAGCGGGCTGCCCTCGACGCTGATGGTATGCCCGTTCGACCGGGTCCGTTCCATGTAATGGGGCACGAAGGCGCGGGCCTGATCGACGCGGCTCTGCACGAAATCACCGATATCTCCGACCGCGCCATATTCGCCGGATGCCGCCAGATAGCGGATGGTCTGCTCGAAGGATGCGCCGGGCGTGACCAGATCTTCGGGCAGGCCGAACATGGTCTGGAACGGGCGGTTGCAGACGGCCAGGCGCAGATCGCTGTCATAGATCGACAGCGCCTGCTGAATGAGGTTCAGCCCGGCCTGGGTCATCTTCATCGTGGCGTCGGATCGGGCCAATGCGTGTTCCTTTTCTCTGCCAGTTGGCTACACCATGCTGCGCGCCATCGCCAAGCCCTCTGGGGTCCTGCCCCTGGGCATCTTGTTACAATTCGTTAGGATTGCGACAAAGTCAGGCAAAATTTGCCAGCCATTGCTGGCGGGGTCAGGGATATGAGCCCGTGGCAGAAGACATCGGCAAGGGGGCCGGTGAGGGGAGGACAGAATTTGACTCAGATCGTCGCAGGTTCGGGCGCGCCGAAAACCGTACCGGAGCTTTTGGCCCGGAACGCGGCTCAGTTTGGCAGCAAACCCGCCTATCGGGAAAAAGAGTTCGGCATCTGGCAAAGCTGGACCTGGTCCGAGACCGCCGAGGAGATCGAGGCGATTGCCACCGGGATGTTGGCGCTTGGGGTCGAACAAGGCGATCATATCGCGATTATCGGGCGCAACCGGCCGGCCTTGTATTGGTCGATGGTTGCCGCGATGAAGGTCGGCGCGGTGCCGGTGCCGCTGTATCAGGAAGCATCGGCCGAAGAGATGGCCTATGTGCTGGAACATTCCGGCGCGCGCTTTGCCATTTGCGGCGATCAGGAACAGGTCGACAAGGTGATCGAGGTGCAGGAGACCGTGCATCAGATCGAACATATCCTGTATCTCGACGCGCGCGGGTTGCGCAAATACGACCACTCCAAGATGCATGCGATGGAAGACGTGAAGGCCGAAGGCCGCGCCGCGCATGACCGGTTTGCAAAGGAACTGGCGGAGCGCGAGGCCAGCCAGACATATGATGATACCTGCGTGATGCTGTATACCTCGGGCACCACCGGCAAGCCCAAGGGCGTGGTGCTGTCCAACCGCAACGTGATCGAGACCGCCAGGAATTCATCCGAATTTGACAATCTGCGGTCCGATGACGAGATCCTGGCCTATCTGCCGATGGCCTGGGTCGGCGATTTCATCTTTTCCATCGGGCAGGCCTATTGGACCGGGTTTTGCGTCAATTGCCCCGAAAGCGCCGACACGATGATGACCGATCTGCGCGAGATCGGGCCGACCTATTATTTTGCCCCGCCGCGGGTGTTCGAGCAGCAACTGACCAATGTGATGATCCGGATGGAGGATGCCGGCCGGTTCAAGAAGTGGCTGTTCGACAAATGCATGGCCCATGCCAGGCGCGTCGGCCCCGATATTCTGGATGGCAAGCCGGTCAGCGCGCTGGACAGGCTGAAATACTGGATCGGTGACAAGCTGATCTACGGGCCGCTGAAAAACACGCTGGGGTTCAGCCGCATCCGCGTCGGGTATACGGCGGGCGAGGCGATCGGGCCGGAGATCTTCGATTTCTACCGCTCGCTGGGGATCAACCTGAAACAGCTTTACGGCCAGACCGAAGCCACCGTTTTCATCACCGCGCAGCCCGATGGTGAAGTGCGGGCCGATACCGTGGGCGTGCCGAGCCCCGGCGTGGAAATCAAGATCCACGAAAATGGCGAGATCTTCTACCGCAGCCCCGGCACCTTCGTGGAATATTACAAGAACCCCGAAAGCACCGCCTCTACCAAGGATCCCGATGGCTGGGTCGCCACCGGCGATGCCGGGTTCTTTGAGGAAGGCACCGGGCATCTGCGCATCATCGACCGCGCCAAGGATGTGGGCCAGATGGCCGATGGCAGCCTGTTTGCGCCGAAATACGTTGAAAACAAGCTGAAATTCTACCCCGACATTCTGGAAGCGGTGGTTTTTGGCAGTGGCCGCAACCGCTGCACCGCGTTCATCAATATCGACCTGACGGCAGTGGGCAACTGGGCCGAGCGCAACAATATCGCCTATGCCTCCTATCAGGAACTGGCCGGCCACCCGCGGGTGCTGGACACGATTCAGGCCCATATCGAGGCGGTCAATAAATCAGTTGCGAATGACCCGATGCTGTCGGGCTGCCAGATCCACCGGTTTCTGATCCTGCACAAGGAACTGGATGCCGATGACGGCGAGATGACGCGGACGCGCAAGGTGCGCCGCAAGATCGTCGAGGAGAAATTCAGCGATCTGATTGGCGCGCTCTATGACGGGTCGAACGAGATCTATACCGAGACCGAAGTGACCTATGAAGACGGTCGCAAGGGCCAGATGACCGCCACATTGCAGATCCGTGACGCGGCGGTGGTGATGGATACGGCACATACAAGGGTGGCAGCGGAATGAACGATATGGCTTCGGATTCTTTCGTGACCGCGGATGGGCGCACCATTGGCGGCGTGATGATGGAGATGCGCAACATCACCCTGCGCTTTGGCGGTGTTGTTGCGATCAAGGATACCTCATTTGACATCCGCGAGGGTGAGATCAGGGCCATCATCGGGCCAAACGGGGCCGGCAAATCCTCGATGCTGAACGTGATCTCGGGCTTTTACAATCCGCAGGAAGGCGAGATCTGGTATCACGGCACCCGCCGCCCGTCGATGCGGCCCTTTCAGGTGGCGCGGCAGGGCATCGCCCGGACGTTCCAGAACATCGCCCTGTTTGAAGGCATGTCTGTGCTGGACAACATCATGACGGGCCGGCTCAATCACATGAGCTCCAGCTTTCTCGATCAGGTGATCTGGTGGGGCAAGGCGCAGCGCGAGGAAGTGGAACACCGCGCCAAGGCCGAGGAAATCATTGATTTTCTCGAGATTCAGGCGATCCGCAAAACGCCGGTGGGGCGGTTGCCTTATGGGTTGAAAAAACGGGTCGAACTGGCGCGCGCGCTGGTGGCGGAACCGAAGCTGTTGCTGCTGGATGAGCCGATGGCAGGGATGAATGTTGAGGAAAAAGAGGACATGAGCCGCTTTATTCTTGACGTGAATGATGAATTTGGCACCACGATTGCCCTGATCGAACACGATATGGGCGTGGTCATGGACCTGTCCGACCGTGTGGTCGTGATGGATTACGGCAAGAAGATCGGCGACGGCACCCCCGATGAGGTGCGCAACAATCAGGAGGTGATCGACGCCTATCTGGGGGTCAGCCATGACTGACCCGAGCCAAGAAACCGCGATGCACAGCCCGTGCACAGCCCCTGCACAGCCCGTGCATATACCGAGCCACGGAGACACTCATGCCTGAACAACTCGTCTTTGCAATGGAGGTCTTTCTGAACGGCCTGATGACCGGGGTGATGTATTCCCTTGTCGCGCTTGGTTTTGTGCTGATCTACAAGGCGTCCGGTATTTTCAACTATGCGCAGGGCGTGATGGCGCTGTTTGCGGCCATGACGCTGGTCGGCATTCAGGAAGGCCGGATCCCGTTTTCCGCCCTGATCAACGCTACCTTCGGCACCCGGATCCATGAGTTTGGCTGGCAGGTTCCGGCGCTGCTGGCGATTGCGCTGACGGTGCTGGTGATGATCGGGTTTGCCTGGCTGGTGCAGAAGGTGGTCTTCAAACATCTGGTGGGGCAGGATCCGATCATCCTGTTCATGGCCACCATCGGCCTGGCCTATTTCCTGGAAGGTTTCAGCGATCTGATGTGGGGATCCGAGATCCGCACGCTGGATGTCGGGCTGCCGCAGGGCATCAATGATGCGATCGACCTGGCCACGTTCAACTGGTTCGGCTACGGGTTTTTCATCGACAATCTCGATATCGTGGCCACGATCGTGGCGGCGGTGCTGGTGGCGGGGCTGGTGGCTTTTGCGCAATACACCAAACAGGGCCGGGCCATGCGCGCCGTGGCCGATGACCATCAGGCGGCTTTGTCGGTCGGCATCTCGCTGAATTTCGTGTGGATCCTGGTGTGGTCGCTGGCGGGGTTCGTGGCCCTGGTCGCGGGCATCATGTGGGGCGCGAAATCGGGGGTTCAGTTTTCGCTGTCGCTGATTGCGCTGAAGGCGCTGCCGGTTCTGATGCTGGGCGGCTTTACCTCGATCCCCGGTGCCATCGTGGGCGGGTTGATCATCGGTGTGGGCGAGGCTCTGTTCGAGTTCTCGATCGGCCCGATGATCGGCGGGGCCACGGAAAACTGGTTCGCCTATGTGCTGGCGCTGTTGTTCCTCGTCTTTCGGCCGCAGGGCCTGTTCGGCGAGAAGATCATCGAGAGGGTCTGAGGCATGAGCAAGATCATCGCCATCCTGAATGTCGTGGCATGGGCCGGGTTCTGGGCCTTTGGATATCTGGCGCTGTCGGCGGATGTGACCCAGACCGGGCAGATGACGGTGGCCGCGATTCTGGCCGCGATGGGCGGCGGGCTTGGCCTGTTCGCCTATCTCTGGCTGGTGCGCCATTCCGAAAATACCGGCTATGCCAAACGGCCCAACCGGGCCATGCCGACCCATGATAATGAAGGGACTGTCTGATGTTCTACCGTGAAGCCGGTGATTTCAAGACCACCTACCAGGCCGACAACCAGACCTTCCCGATCGCATTTGATCGCTGGCGTTACTACGCGATATTGTTTGTGGCCATCGTGGTGATCCCGCTGGTGATCAACGATTATTGGGCCAATGCCGTGCTGTTGCCGTTCCTGATTTATGCCATTGCGGCCATCGGGCTGAATATTCTGACCGGCTATTGCGGGCAGGTATCGCTGGGCACTGGCGGGTTCATGGCGGTGGGGGCCTATGCGACCTACAAGCTGATGACGGCATTTGTCTGGATGGACATGGTCACGGTGACGCTGCTGGCCGGGCTGATCACGGCGGTTGTCGGGGTGTTGTTTGGCCTGCCGTCCTTGCGGATCAAGGGGTTCTATCTGGCGGTGGCGACATTGGCGGCGCAGTTCTTTCTGGTCTGGCTGTTCAACCGGGTGCCGTGGTTTTACAACTATTCCGCCTCTGGCCAGATCAACGCCCCGGAACGGTTCATGTTCGGCGTGCCGCTGACGGGTGCCAATGCCGAGGTCTGGGTGAAATACCTGTTCTTGCTGTTTTTTGTGATCGTGCTGGCCTGGGTGGCGCGCAATCTGACACGCGGATCCATGGGGCGGCAATGGATGGCCATTCGGGATATGGATATCGCCGCCGAGATCATCGGGGTGAACCCGCTGAAGGCGAAACTGACGGCCTTTGCGGTCAGCTCGTTCTTTGTCGGAATATCCGGCGCGTTGCTGTTCTCGATCTATCTGGGCGCGGTGGAGGTGGGGGAGGCCTTTGGCATCTCGAAATCCTTCCTGGTGCTGTTCATGGTGATCATTGGCGGGCTCGGCTCGATCTTCGGATCCCTGGCCGGGGCGGCGTTCATGGTGGTCTTGCCGGTGGCGCTGAAGATTGTTGGCGTCGATATGCTGGGCTGGCCCACCGATATCGTGCAGCATCTGCAATTCGTCATCGTCGGCGCGCTGATCATCTTTTTCCTGATCGTCGAGCCGCACGGGCTGGCGCAGCTGTGGCGGCTGGCCAAGGAAAAACTGAGACTCTGGCCGTTCCCGCATTAGGCGCGGCCGCCTGACCGAACGAAGAAATCATCGAATAATCCAAGGGAGGACCTAACCGATGAAGAAACTTCTGACCATGGCCATAGCTGGCCTGATTGCCACGGGGCCTGTGATGGCGGACGAACTTGTGTTCCCGTCGCTCAGCTATCGCACCGGGCCTTATGCGGCGGGGGGGATCCCCTTTGCCGATGGCTATGCCGATTATTTCACGCTGCTCAACCAGCGTGATGGCGGCATCGGCGGTGTGATGACATCCGTGCCGGAATGCGAAACCGCATATAACACCGAGCGTGGCGTGGAATGCTATGAATCGACCAAGGGTCTGGGCGCGCTGGTCTATCAGCCGCTATCGACCGGCATCACCTATCAGTTGATCCCGCGCGCGACCGCCGACGGTATCCCGATCCATTCGATGGGCTATGGCCGGACATCGGCCGCTGATGGCACCGTGTTCGCCAATGTCTTCAACTATCCCGGCAACTACTGGGATGCGGCATCGGTGATGATCAACTACCTGCTGTCCGAGAATGACGGATCATTGGAAGGTCAGAAGATTGCCCTGCTCTATCACAACTCGGCCTATGGCCGGGAGCCGATCCGCACGCTGGAAGTGCTGTCGGAGCAATATGGGTTCGAGCTGCTGCAGCTGGCCGTTGACCACCCCGGTCAGGAACAGGGCAACCAGTGGCTGACCATCCGCCGCGAGCGTCCCGATTATGTCCTGATGTGGGGCTGGGGCGTGATGAACCAGGTCGCAATCCAGGAGGCCGCCAATATCCGCTATCCGATGGATCAGTTCATCGGCAACTGGTGGTCCGGTGCCGAACCTGATGTGATTCCCGCCGGCGATGCCGCCGATGGCTATCTGTCGCTGAACATGAACGGTCTGGGCGATATGCCGGTGTTTGACGACATTCAGGAATATGTGATCGACGCCGGGCTTGCGGCCGGTGAAGGCGGAAACCTGGGGTCGGTTCTGTATACCCGTGGCATGTATGCGGCGATGCTGGCGGCGGAAGCCGTGCGCGTGGCGCAGGAAATGAACGGCGTGGCAGAGATTGACGCCGCCATGATGCGCGACGGGATGGAAAACCTGGTCATCACCGAAGAGATGATGGCCTCCTGGGGTGCGCCGGGCATCGGGCCGGAGTTTACGGTCTCGTGCGAAGATCACGGTGGCACCGGGATGGGCCGTATCCAGCAATGGAACGCGGCCGATCAGGTATGGGTGACGGTGACCGATTTCATCGCGCCCGATGATTCCGTGACACAGCCGCTGATCCTGGAAGACAGCGCCATGTTTGCGGAAGAAAACAACATCGAGCGGCGCTGCAACTGAGCCGGTTGATCTGAACCACCCGGCGGCGGCAGGACCGTTGCCGCCGGGACCCCATGCAAGACCCAACAGGCCCGCTGGAGCGGCCGGAGAAACTGACATGCTGGACGCCGCACCCACCGAGCAAGAGACCCTTCTTGAGATCAACAATATCGAGGTGATCTACAATCATGTGATCCTGGTGCTGAAAGGCGTCAGCCTGAAGGTGCCCAAGGGCGGCATCACCGCATTGCTTGGCGGCAATGGCGCTGGCAAGACGACGACGCTGAAGGCGATTTCGGGGCTGCTGGCCTCGGAACGCGGTGAGGTCACCAAGGGCTCGATCCTGTATCGCGGCCAGAACATTTCCCATGCAGACCCCGCCGACCTGGTCAGGCGCGGCGTTGTCCAGGTGATGGAGGGGCGGCATTGTTTCGAACATCTGACGATCGAGGAAAACCTGCTGACCGGGGCCTATACGACCACCGGCGGCAAGGGGGCCATCGCGGCTGATCTGGACATGGTCTATACCTATTTCCCACGCCTGAAGGAGCGCCGCAAAAGCCAGGCGGGCTATACGTCGGGTGGCGAACAGCAGATGTGCGCGATTGGCCGCGCCCTGATGAGCCGCCCCGAAACCGTGCTGCTGGACGAGCCGTCAATGGGGTTGGCCCCGCAGCTGGTGGAACAGATTTTCGGCATCGTGAAGCGGTTGAACGAGGAGCAGGGCGTGACCTTCCTGCTGGCCGAGCAGAACACCAATGTGGCGCTGAGGTTTGCGCATTACGGATATATTCTGGAATCGGGCCGCGTGGTGATGGACGGGCTGGCCGCGGAATTGCGCGAAAACCCGGATGTGAAGGAATTCTATCTCGGCATGTCCGAGGAGGGCCGCAAGAGCTTCCGCGAAGTTCGGTCCTATCGCCGCCGCAAGAGGTGGTTGAGTTGATGAGGGACAATGCCGTGAGCGATTTCTTCGACCAGCTTGAAACCCGCAGCGCCGATGCCCGCGCCGCCGATCTGGCCAGTGCCTTGCCTCGACAGATTGCCCGGGCGCAGGCCTTGCCGGGGTATCGGAGCAGTCTGGCCGGGGTCGATGCCGCGACCATCACCGACCGCGACGCGCTGGCGGCTCTGCCGGTGCTGCGCAAATCCGATATCGGCAAGGCGCAGGCCAAGGCGGCCCCGTTGGGCGGTTTCGCCGGCGCGGCGCAGGGGTTTGACCATATTTTCCAAAGTCCCGGCCCGATCTATGAGCCCGGCAATATCAGCGATGACTGGTGGCGCATGGGGCGGGTCTTGCATGCCGCCGGTATCGGCCAGGGCGATATCATCCAGAATTGTTTCAGCTATCACCTGACGCCTGCGGGCATGATCTTTGAATCGGGTGCCCGCGCGGTCGGGGCCACGGTGCTGCCTGCTGGCACCGGACAGACCGAACTGCAAGCCCGCGCGGCGCATGATATTGGCGTCACCGCCTATGCCGGCACGCCCGATTACCTGAAGGTGATCCTGGACAAGGCCGAGCAGATGGGGTTGCGGCTGTCCATCACCAGGGCTGCGGTGGGGGGCGGTGCGCTGTTTCCCAGCCTGCGGCAGGAATATTCCGATCGCGGCATTGCCTGTCTGCAAAGCTATGCCACCGCCGATCTGGGCAATATCGCCTATGAAAGCGATGCGATGGAGGGGATGATCGTCGATGAGGGCGTGATCGTCGAGATCGTGCGCCCCGGCACCGGTGACCCGGTCGCCCCGGGCGAGGTGGGCGAGGTTTTGGTGACCACGCTGAACCCCGATTACCCGCTGATCCGCTTTGCCACCGGCGATCTTTCCGCCATCATGGACGGGGCCAGCCCCTGCGGCCGGACCAATATGCGCATCAAGGGCTGGATGGGCCGCGCCGACCAGACCACCAAGATCAAGGGCATGTTCGTGCGCCCCGAACAGGTGGCCCAACTGGTCGCCCGGCACGCCGAGATTACCCGCGCCCGGGTGGTCGCGGAGCGCGAAGGCGAGATGGATGTGATGCAGGTGAAACTGGAAACATCGGCCGCTGATACAAGCGCCTATGAACAAACCGTGCTGGATACGCTAAAGTTGAGGGGGCGAATCGAGATCGTTCCGGTCGGATCCCTGCCAAATGACGGCAAAGTCATTGAGGATCGCCGCAGCTACGAATGATCCCGGGCGCCTTCTTTTTAGAGGAGGATTTCGCATGAGATCATTTATCGGAGCGTTTTTGTTGATGTCTGTCGCCCTTCCCGCCCAGGCCGATACGGCCCTGGTCGTGGGCAGCGTGGACGCGACCGCCACCACCAGTTACGGCGCGCCGCGCTATGTCGGCACCGCGTTGCAACCGCTGGATCAGGCCGGGTTTGACGTCCTGTCTGCCTTTGATGCCGATGTCGATACCCTGCGCGGGCTGGTCTCGCAGATGGTGGCGAGGAACGAGGAGGACCGGCTGGTTATCGTGCTGGCGGGTCGGTTTGCGAATTTCGGCGGGCTGACCTGGTTTCTGGGTCGCAATGCCGGGGTGCAGGATCTGGGCAGTGTTTCGGGCGCGGGCATTCCGGTGCAATTGCTGCTGGATATCGCGGCGCAGGTCGATGGCGGCGCGATCATTCTGTTGGGGCCCGAAGATCAGGGCCTGCCGATGGGGGTGGGTCTGAGTGACGGGATCGGCACGCTGGAGGTGCCCGAGGGCGTCACGCTGGCGACCGGTCATCCGGCCGCGATCGCGCGCTTTGCATCGCGTGAATTGCTGGTTCCGGGGCGCCCGATCCGCGATGCCTTTGCCCGCACGCCGGGGTTGAGCGTGGTGGCGCTGAATGAGCCGTTTACGCCCTTCATTCCGGCCCCCGTCGTGACACCGACGATCCCGCCTGCCGATCAATCCTATTGGGAGGCGATGGCTGCGTTGAACAATGTCTTTGCCTATCGCGCCTATCTGAACCGCTATCCCAATGGCTATTACGCCGCCGAGGCGCGCAGCCGGATTGACGCGCTGGCCCCGCCCACGCCGCAACTGACACCGCAGGAAGTGGAGTCTGCGCTTGGCCTGAACCGCAACCAGAAACGCGATATTCAGCGTGATCTGGCGGCGCTGTCCTATTACACCAACGCCATTGACGGCCTTTTCGGTCCGGGATCACGCGGCGCGATCCGCGCCTGGCAGCAAGCCAATGGGCTGCCCGTTACCGGTTATCTGGATGCGGCGCAGATCGCGCGCCTGTCAGATCAGGGTGATGTTCGCAGGGCCCAGATTCAGGCCCAGGACCGGGCCTATTGGCAACAGACCGGGGGCGGCAATAATGAGGCCGGGATGCGCGCCTATCTGGATCGCTATCCGCATGGCGAATTTGCCGAGCTTGCCCGCGAACGTATCGCCGCGATGGAAGAGGCGCGCGCCGAACAGGCCGATAGCGACTATTGGAACCAGACCGGGCGCGGCATCGACGAGGCCGGATTGCGCGCCTATCTGCAACGCTATCCCAATGGCCAGTTCTCCAACCTGGCCCGGCAGCGCCTGGCCAATATCGAGGCCGCCCAGGATCGTGATTACTGGCAACAGACCGGGGCCGGTGGCACCGAGGCGGGGCTGCGCGCATATCTGGACCGCTATCCTGACGGCGATTTTGCCCATACCGCGCGCCAGCAGTTGAATGCGCTGACCCATGCCAATAATCAGGCCGCCGCCTGGCAAGCGGCGCAGGCGGCGGATACGATCAACGCCTACCGGCAATATATCAACGCCTATCCCAACAGCCCGAACGCAGCCGTGGCGCGGGCGCGGATTGCGGATATCGAGGCCGCCCGGGACAACGCCTATTGGCAACAGACCGGGGCATCGGGCACCGAGGCGGGGCTGCGCGCCTATCTGGACCGCTATCCTGACGGGGCGTTTGCCCAGACTGCGCGCCAGCAGTTGAATGCGCTGACCCGTGCCGGCAATGAGGCCGCGGCCTGGCAGGCGGCGCAGGCGGCCGATACGATCGACGCCTATCGGCAATTTCTCAACGCTTATCCGGCCAGCCCGAATGCGAGCGCGGCGCAGGCGCGGATAGCGGAAATTCGGATGGACAACCAGGCCTGGCGCCAGGCGCAGACCACCGACACGGTCGATGCCTACCGGGATTATCTGAATGCCTACCCCAATGGGCGTCACGAGAGCGAGGCGCGCGCCGCGTTGCAGGAAATCCGGGCCGACAATCAGGCCTGGCGCGATGCCCGCAACGCCGATACAGCCCGTGCCTACCGGCGATACCTGAATGAGTATCCCAATGGTCGCTATGCCCAGCAGGCGCGGGATCGACTGGCTGCGATGAGCGGCGGTGGGCCCCCTGTTGATCCTGCGGTCGGGCAGATGTCGAATGCGCAGCTGCAACTGGCGGCCACCCATCTGCGGCGGATCGGGCTGTTGCCGCAGGGCAATGTGACCGAAGCCGATATCGTCGAGGCGCTGCGGCGCTATCAGCGGTCGCGCGGGTTGAACGAAACCGGCCTGCTGGATCGCCAGACCACGGTGATGCTTTTGGGCGAGGCGCTGATCGGAGGCAATTGAAGTTGCGGCCACGGATATGAAAAAACGCCGCAGAGGTGACTCTGCGGCGTTTTTCGCAACTGTTTGGCCGGGTGGCTCAGCCCTGGCGGGCTTTGAACCGGCGCTGCGTCTTGTTGATCACATAGACACGGCCCTTACGGCGCACGACGCGGCAATCGCGGTGACGCTGCTTGAGCGAGCGGAGTGAGTTTCTGACCTTCATCGGTCCTCTCCTCTTTCGCGGCGCGGCGATGCGCCTTTGGGTTAAGCCCTTGAAAACAGGGCGGGAATGGTGGGCGATACTGGGATCGAACCAGTGACCCCTTCGATGTCAACGAAGTGCTCTACCGCTGAGCTAATCACCCCCTTGATCACGGAGACCGGACAAACCGCTATACGGCCAGCCGCAGCACCGCCACGTTGGGTAGGCGGTCTATAAAAGGAGTCGGGCAGGTGTTCAAGGGCTTTTGAAGCCACAAAAAATCGCGCAAGGTGGCAAGTGATGACAGAGCCTTCGCAAACCCGCCCCGCGTATCGGTTGGAGATGCCGAAAACCCAGACCGGGCCGGTTGTCGTGGCCTCGCCGCATTCGGGGCGGCATTACCCCTGGGGCTTTGCCCGCCGCACGGTTCTGGATGAACGCACGATCCGGTCATCGGAGGATGCGTTTGTCGATATGCTGGTGGCCGAGGCCCCGGCGATGGGGGCCCCGTTGCTGGCCGCCGAATACCCGCGCGCCTTTATCGACCTGAACCGATCCTGCGAAGAGATGGACCCCGCCGTGATCGAAGGGCTGGAGCGCGTCCCGTCAAATCCGCGCGTCAGTTCCGGTCTGGGCGTGATCCCGCGCGTGGTGGCAAACGGGCGGTTGATCTATCGCGGCAAGCTGAGCCTGGCGGAAGCCGAGGACCGGATCGAACAGGTCTGGCGGCCCTATCATGCCTGTCTGGATCAACTGCTGCACCAGACGCGGGCGGAATTTGGCGCGGCCATCCTGCTTGATTTCCATTCCATGCCCGGTGATGCGCTGGACGCGGTGGCGCGAACGCCCGGTGCGCCGCGCCCCGATGTGGTGATCGGGGACCGGTTCGGGGCCTCGGCCAGCGCCGATGTGGTCGATGCGCTGGAGGCGGCGTTTCGTGGCACCGGGCTGGTGGTCAGCCGCAACACGCCCTTTGCCGGGGCCTATATTGCGCAGCATTACGGGCAGCCGTCGCGCGGCCAACACGCCATCCAGATCGAGATTGACCGCGGCATCTACATGAACGAGGCGCTGATCCGCCCGAACGGCAATTTCGGCCATGTGAAGGCGCTGCTGACGGGGGTTCTGGGCCGGATGATCGGGGCCCGGGGCGACAGCATGCCGGTGGCGGCGGAATAACACGCGGTCTGGTGGTATTGGAGAATGCGGGCGCCTGCGGCGGGCGAGTATTTTTGCAAAGAAGAAGACGGGCGGGCGCGTTAACCCTAATATGGGGTTAGCGGAGTGAGCGGCCCTTGACGATGGCACCGGATCCGAATCTGGCGCGGATCCGGTCGCTGGCGCGTTCTGCCGCAATCCGGGAATTTTCCTGCGGGTCGAGCAGGTTGCCGCTGCGGTCGGCCTGATCCTCAGGCACCATATCGGCGACGCCGACGCCAATCAGCCGGTAGGGTTTGTCATGGTTGACCTGATCAAAGAGGTCGCGCGCGACCCGGTAGATGCGATCGGCCAATTGTGTTGCATCCTCCAGCGACAAGCGCCGGGAAATGGCCGAAAAATCGCTGCGCTTCAGTTTCAGGACCACGACCCGGCCGGCAATGCGCTTGGCCTTGAGGCGGTCCGAAACCTTTTCCGCCAGCCGCCAGATATGGCCGTCGAGCAGGTCGAGGCTGGCGGTATCCTCGGAAAACGTGGTTTCGGATGAGAGAGATTTCATTGGCGCATTGCGGGTGACGCGGCGGTGATCCTGGCCGCGTGCCAGATGCCAGAGCCGATCCCCCATGGGGCCGAAGCGGGTGCTCAGGTCTTGCCGGTCCCAGCGCTTGAGATCGGCGAAACTGCGGATGCCCGCCTGGGCAAGCGATGCCTGCCCGACCGCACCGATGCCCCAGATCATGCGCACGGGTTTGGGGTCGAGAAACGCCACCGTCTCGGCGGCTCCGATCACCGAAAAGCCGCGCGGTTTGTCGAGATCCGAGGCGATCTTGGCCAGAAATTTGTTATGGCTGAGACCGATCGAGCCGGTGATGCCCAATTCGCCCTGCATCCGGTTCACCAGTCGCGCCAGCATCACGGCAGGCGGTGCCCCGTGGAGTTTTCGGGTGCCGGTGAGGTCCAGAAAGGCCTCATCCAGGCTGAGCGGTTCGATGGCCGGGGTCAGTTCCTCCATCATCTCGCGGATCTGGCGCGAGACCTGGGCGTAAACCTCCATCCGGCCAGGCAGGACCACGGCTTCGGGGCAAAGCCTGAGCGCCTGAAACATCGGCATGGCGGATTTCACACCCTTGATGCGGGCGATATAGCAGGCGGTCGAGACGACGCCGCGTTTGCCGCCGCCGATGATCACCGGCTTGTTGCGCAGATCCGGGTTGTCGCGCTTTTCGACGCTGGCATAGAACGCGTCGCAATCCATATGCGCGATCGAGAGGTCAAAAAGCTCTGGATGGGCCGTGATGCGCGGGCGCCCGCAGTCGGGGCAGCGCGTTCCGGCGTCAAACTGGGTCAGGCAATCGCGACAAAAGGCGGGCATCGGTGTTCTTGGGGGTTGAGACCGGGGCAGATCGGGGTCATTTGTGATCTAGAACATTTCTTTGACCCATTGCATAGTCACGCATATGAAAAACGAGGATAGTATAATGGACTTTCAGGCCATCTTGAATGGGCTGCTTGGCGGCAACATCGTGATCTTGCTGCTGGCGGGCTTTATTCTGCTCAGCATCTATCTGGGTATTCGGATCGTTCCGCAGAGCCAGAAATTTGTGGTGGAACGCTTTGGCAGGCTGCGCTCGGTGCTTGGGCCGGGGATCAATTTCATCATCCCGTTTCTGGACCGGGTGGCACATAAGATATCGATCCTGGAACGTCAGCTGCCCAATGCCAGCCAGGATGCGATCACCAAGGACAACGTGCTGGTGCAGGTGGAAACCTCGGTGTTCTACCGCATTCTCGAGCCGGAAAAGACCGTTTATCGGATCCGCGATGTCGATGCCGCCATTGCCACTGTGGTGGCAGGGATCGTGCGCGCCGAGATTGGCAAGATGGATCTCGATGAGGTGCAGTCGAACCGCGATCAGTTGATCAGCGAGATCAAGCACAGCGTCGAACAGGCTGTGGATGACTGGGGCATCGAAGTGACGCGGGCCGAGCTTCTGGATGTGAATCTGGATCAGGCGACCCGCGACGCGATGTTGCAACAGTTGAACGCGGAACGCGCGCGCCGGGCCCAGGTGACCGAGGCCGAGGGTGCCAAGCGATCGGTGGAGCTGAATGCCGATGCCGAACTGTATGCCGCTGAAAAACTTGCCGATGCGCGCAAGATCCTGGCCGATGCCGAGGCCTATGCCACCCGCGCGGTGGCGGAAGCGATTGCAGAGAACGGCCTGGAGGCGGCGCAGTATCAGATTGCTCTGAAACAGGTGGAGGCTTTGGGCAAGATTGCGCAAGGATCAGGCGCGCAGACCATCGTGGTGCCCGCCGACGCGATCGATGCCTTTGGCAAAGCCTTCCAGATGCTGAAAGGGCGCGGCTGATGTGGTTCGAATGGTGGGTCTGGGGGGCGGCTGCCATTGTGTTGGCCATAGGTGAGATCCTGCTGCCGTCCTTCGTGCTGCTCGGCTTTGGTATTGGCGCGGGTCTTATCGCGCTGATCCTGCTGGTTGGCGGCCCGCTGGCGGCGATGATTGCCGGGACCGTGCCGATGCTGCTGCTGTCTTTTTCCGTGATGTCGCTGATCGCGTGGTTGGTGCTGCGCCGCGTCGTGGGGGTGCGGCATGGTCAGGTGAAAACATTCGACACTGATATCAACGACGACTGAGGCGCAGAGAGTTTATGCCTCCGGCGGGGATATTTGGGGCGCAAAGACGCCGAAAATTTAGCTCAAATTGCTTTCATCTTGGTGAAAATACCTCGGGGGTGCGGGGGTAGAACCCCCGCTGGCGCTGCCCTCAGATCTTGGCGATTTCGTCCAGAATTGCTTGCGCGGCGGCGGCCGGGTCTTTAGCTTGCCAGATCGGGCGGGCCACCACGATATGATCGGCCCCATCCGTGATTGCCTGCGCCGGCGTGGCGACGCGCTTCTGATCGCCCAGATCGGCCCCTTTCGGGCGCACGCCGGGGGTGACGATCAGGCGGCCCGCGGCCTCGGGCAGGGCGCGGATGCGGGCGGCTTCGCGCGGTGAGGCGATGATGCCATCGGCCCCGGCGTCAAAGGCCAGCCCGGCGCGTTCAACCACCAGATCGGCAATATCGCCCGCTTTGATCAGGCAGGCATCCAGATCGGCCCGGTCGAGCGAGGTCAGGATGGTCACGCCGAGGATCTTCATTCCGGTTCCGGCGGCACCTTGTTTGGCAGCACGGATCACATGCGGATCACCATGCACGGTCAGGAAATCGAGATCGAACTGCGCCAATCCGCGCACCGCCGCCTCGACCGTGGCGCTGATGTCAAAGAGTTTCATGTCGAGGAAGATGCGCTTGCCATGCTCTTGTTTCAGCTCATTGGCCAGCGCCAGGCCTCCGCCGGTCAACATGCCAAGCCCGATCTTGTAGAACCCGACCGCGTCACCGATCCGGGTCGCCAGGTCCAGCCCTGCCACGGCATCGGGCACATCTAGCCCCACGATCAACCGGTCATCGCTCATGTCCATCCCCTTCGCATCTGCGCGCCCGTGATTATGCGCCATTGTGGCCCAAGTCCATGCGCCAAAAAGGGCGGCCCGGATCTGCGGGAGGGACAAACCGCTGATCCGGGCCGGGAAAACAGGCAGAACGTAGGGGCAGGGTTCGGCCTGGGGTAATTGGGGGTGGCGCGGCCCTGACCGGGAGGGGAGAGGGCTCAAGAAAGAGCCGCGCCTGGGGGGGTTATCTGGAGTTGCGCAACGCCTCCTGGTTGAGGCCCGCGCTGATTTTCGGGAAGGGCGCATCTTGCGGCCCGTGCCAGGCGCAGGAAATGGCGCGTTGGCGGGATCCGTCATGCAAGATCGCATCGGCGCGGAAGCAGGCGCTTTTGGCGTCATAGGCGACATGGGTCAGGTCGATACGCATCTTTTCCGGCTCCTGCATCTTTGCGGTGTCTTGTCTCTTCATGCTGGTATGTCGTGCGGATGGGCCAATAGGTTTCAAAATAAAGCACGTCTCGGAAAACTTGCATCCCTTAACGCTGCCTGAAAGCAAGGATTTTTACGCGTCAAGGGATGCACCCTGTCTCAAGATTTCTGAGAAGTGCCGTAGTGTGAAAAAAGTCAAACAGCACGTATATCGGTAATTTGGCGGGAATTCCGGCGCGCAATCTTGCGAAGGCGACCGCGTCACCCCATTTGTCCTTCAAGGCCTGCAAACGGCTCCGTGCTGCGGTTGCGGGCGGACAAAACGGCAGGCGCTTGTAAGAAGGAGAGTAGAACATGAACTTGGAGAAGTTCACTGACCGCGCACGCGGTTTTCTTCAGGCCGCGCAGACCATTGCGCAGCGTGAGGACCACCAGAAACTGGTTCCCGAACATTTGCTGAAGGCGCTGCTGGACGATGATCAGGGCATGGCAGCCAATTTGATCAACCGCGCCGGCGGCGATGCCCGCTTGGTGCTGGAATCGGTTGATCTGGCGCTGTCGAAATTGCCGAAAGTCACCGGCGACGGCAGTCAGCTATACATGGATGGCCAGACCGCCAAGGTCATGGGCGAGGCCGAGAAACTGGCCGAAAAGGCCGGTGACAGCTTTGTCGCGGTCGAACGTATCCTGACCGCGCTGGCGATGGTCAAATCGAAGGCGCGCGAGGCGCTGGAGGCGGGCCAGGTCAATGCCCAGGCGCTGAATGGCGCGATCAATGACATCCGCAAGGGGCGCACTGCCGACAGTGCCAGTGCCGAGGATAATTACGAGGCGCTGAAGAAATATGCCCGCGACCTGACCGAGGCCGCGCGCGAGGGCAAGATCGACCCGATCATTGGCCGCGACGAGGAAATTCGCCGCGCCATGCAGGTGCTGTCGCGCCGGACCAAGAACAACCCGGTGCTGATCGGTGAGGCGGGCGTCGGCAAGACCGCGATTGCCGAAGGTCTGGCGATGCGGATCGTTGATGGGGATGTGCCGGAATCTCTGCGCAACAAGACGCTGATGTCGCTGGATATGGGCGCGCTGATCGCAGGCGCGAAATACCGTGGCGAGTTCGAGGAGCGGTTGAAGGCCGTGTTGAACGAGATCGGCGCGGCGGCGGGTGAGATCATTCTTTTCATCGACGAGATGCACACGCTGGTGGGGGCCGGGAAATCGGATGGCGCGATGGATGCGGCGAACCTGATCAAGCCTGCTCTGGCGCGCGGGGAACTGCATTGTATCGGGGCCACCACCCTGGATGAATACCGCAAATATGTGGAAAAAGACGCCGCCCTTGCGCGTCGGTTCCAGCCGATCCTGGTGGAAGAACCCACCGTGCAGGACACGATCAGCATCCTGCGGGGCATCAAGGAAAAATACGAACTGCATCACGGCGTGCGGATCTCGGATGCGGCTCTGGTGGCGGCGGCGCAGCTTTCGCAACGCTACATCACCGACCGCTTTCTGCCCGACAAGGCCATCGACCTGATGGATGAGGCCGCCAGCCGGTTGCGGATGGAGGTCGACAGCAAGCCCGAGGAGCTGGACGCGCTGGACCGCGACATTCTGCAAAAGCAGATCGAGGCGGAGGCGTTGAAGAAAGAGGATGACGCGGCCTCGAAAGAGCGGCTGGAGACGCTGGAAAAGGTGCTGGCGGAGTTGCAGGAGCGCTCTGCGGAAATGACGGCGCAATGGCAGGCCGAACGCGACAAGCTGGAAAGCGCGCGCGTGTTGAAGGAAAAGCTGGATCAGGCCCGCGCCGAACTGGAACAGGCCAAGCGCGCCGGTGATCTGGGCAAGGCGGGCGAGCTGTCTTACGGTGTCATTCCGGCGCTGGAAAAGCAGCTGGCCGAGGCCGAGGCGCATGACAATGATGTCATGGTCGAAGAAGCCGTGCGCCCCGAACAGATCGCTTCTGTCGTCGAGCGCTGGACCGGTATTCCGATGTCCAAGATGCTGGAAGGCGAGCGCGAAAAGCTGCTGCGTATGGAGGATGAGATCGGCAAGCGGGTGATCGGCCAGCGCACCGCGGTGACGGCTGTCGCCAATGCCGTGCGCCGGGCGCGGGCGGGCCTGAACGATGAGAACCGCCCGCTTGGCTCGTTCTTGATGCTGGGGCCAACCGGCGTCGGCAAGACCGAACTGACCAAGGCGCTGGCGGCGTATCTGTTTGACGATGAACATGCGATGGTGCGGATCGACATGAGCGAATTCATGGAGAAACACTCCGTGGCCCGCCTGATCGGGGCGCCGCCGGGCTATGTCGGCTATGATGAGGGCGGCGTGCTGACGGAAGCGGTGCGGCGCAGGCCCTATCAGGTGGTGCTGTTCGACGAGGTCGAAAAGGCGCATCCGGATGTGTTCAACGTGCTGTTGCAGGTGCTCGATGATGGCGTGCTGACCGATGGTCACGGCCGCACCGTGGATTTCAAGCAGACGCTGATCGTGCTGACCTCGAACCTTGGGGCGCAGGCCTTGAGCCAATTGCCCGATACGGCCGATGCCAGCGATGCCAAGCGTGACGTGATGGATGCGGTGCGGGCGCATTTCCGGCCCGAATTTCTCAACCGTCTGGATGAAACGATCATCTTTGACCGGCTGTCGCGCGACGATATGGATGGCATCGTCAAAATTCAGCTGGGCCTGCTGCAAAAGCGTCTGGCGGACCGCAATATCAGCCTTGATCTGGACGCGGGCGCAATGAAATGGCTGGCCGATGAGGGCTATGACCCGGTATTCGGGGCCAGGCCGCTGAAACGGGTGATCCAGCGCGCGTTGCAGAACCAGCTGGCCGAGATGATCCTGGCCGGTGAGATCAAGGATGGTGCCACGGTGCATGTCAGCGCCGGGGCGGACGGGTTGATCGTGGGCGACCGCATCAGCAGTTCCGAACGCCAGCCGCCGGATGAAGCCGTGGTGCACTGAAACAGAAAACGGGCAGGTCCAGGTCGGGCCTGCCCGTTTTTTCGGAAAGCATCCCCCGGCTTTTCCCATGCGGATGATCCGCAGAGCCGGATCGCGGCCGCCACATCACCGATCCCCGCCCGATCCGATCGATCCCCCCCCGGAAACTCCCGCAACCTGGCCGCCCGGTCAGGTCTTGGCGGTTGCATGACAGCCCCGGCAAGGGCAGGTTCGGCCCTGAAAAATCTGGAGAGATTGGCCAATGATGAACGTGCTTCTCAATCTTCTGGCGCAGGCGTTCCTGCTGGTTCTGGGCCTGACCGTGCTGGCCATTGTGGTGCTGGCCATTGTGGACCGGCTCCAGACCGCAGATGCGATCCGCCGCAATTATCCGGTGATCGGGCGGTTCCGGCATCTGTTTTCCGCATTGGGCGAGTTTTTCCGGCAGTATTTCTTTGCCATGGACCGCGAGGAGCTGCCCTTCAACCGGGCGCAGCGCCATTGGGTTGCCCATGCTGCCGATGGCGGGTCCAACACATTGGCCTTTGGCTCCACCCGGAGCCTGGCCATTCCCGGCACGCCGATTTTCGTGAATGCCGCGTTTCCGCCGCTCGATGACCAATATGCCTCGACCGAGCCGATGCAGATCGGGCCATATGCGCGCCACCCCTATATGGCCCCGTCCCTGTTCAATATCTCGGGCATGAGTTTTGGCGCGATCTCGAAGCCGGCGGTGCAGGCGCTGAGCCGGGGGGCCAAAGCCGCCAATATCTGGATGAATACCGGCGAAGGGGCGCTGTCATCCTATCATCTGGAGGGCGGCTGCGACATCGTCTTTCAGATCGGCACCGCGAAATACGGGGTGCGCAATGCTGCCGGCGGCCTGGATGATGACAGGCTGCGCGACATTGCGGCCCATGACATGGTGCGCATGTTCGAACTGAAACTGGCGCAGGGCGCGAAACCCGGCAAGGGCGGCATCCTGCCCGGCGAAAAGATCACCGCCGAGATTGCCGCGATCCGGGGCATCCGGGCGGGTCAGGACAGCCTGTCGCCCAACCGGCATCCCGAGATCGATGATTTTGGCGATCTTCTGGATATGATCGGCCATATCCGCGAGGTCACCGGCAAGCCCGTGGGGATCAAGACAGTGGCCAGCAGCGCCGAACCGTTTGCGGAGCTGTTTGGCCTGATCAACGCGCGCGGGCCGGAATGCGCCCCCGATTTCATTACCCTGGATGGCGGTGAAGGCGGCACCGGCGCATCCCCGATGCCGTTGATGGATCTGGTGGGCATATCGATCCGCGAAAGCCTGCTGATGGTGTCGGACCTGCGCGACCGGGCCGGGCTGAAGGATCGGATCAGGCTGGTGGCCTCGGGCAAGCTGATCAACCCCGGCGATGTTGCATGGGCGCTGGCGGCGGGGGCCGATTTTGTAACATCGGCGCGCGGTTTCATGTTTTCACTGGGCTGCATCCAGGCGCTGAAATGTAACAAGAACACCTGCCCGACCGGCATCACCACGCATGATGGGCGGCTGCAGAAGGGGCTGGTCGTGGCGCATAAGGAAACCCGCGTGGCGCGCTATGCAAGGAATATTATCAAGGAAGTCGAGACAATTGCCCATTCCGTGGGGGTGGCGGAGCCGCGTCTTTTGCGGCGGCGTCATGTGCGTCTGGTGCAGCCCGACGGGGTCTCCAGACCGATGCATGAGGTTTATCCGCGAAGTAACGAAACCCCAACAATGCCGTGAGGAAACGAGCTTTGTCTTTGTTCGGCCCCATCTTTTTGGCAGGTTGCCGACAACGCAAAGGAGACACCGCATGGCCTATCGCTATCGCTCGCCACTGACCCACGCCGATGTAACCCCGAAACATATCTATATGAACCGCCGCCAGTTGATGGCCGGCAGTTCGGCCCTGTTGGGGGCAGGCCTGATCGGGGCCGGGGCGCGGGCCCAGGGGGCGCTGGAGCCCAACAGTTTCGAGGATATCACCAATTACAACAATTTCTATGAGTTCGGCACCGGCAAGACCGACCCGGCCGCCAATGCGCATAGGCTGACCACCGACCCGTGGAGCATCGAGATTGACGGGCTGGTCGACAACCCCGGCACCTATTCGCTGGCCGAGCTGCTCGATGGCATGACGATCGAGGAGCGCATCTACCGGCTGCGCTGCGTCGAGGCCTGGTCGATGGTGGTGCCGTGGAACGGGTTTGAACTGGCCGATCTTCTGACCCGTGTGGGGGTGCAGGAGGGCGCGCAATATGTGGCGTTCGAGACGCTGGTGCGCCCCGAGGAAATGCCGGGCCAGCGCCGCGCGATCCTGGATTGGCCCTATCGTGAGGGGCTGCGGCTGGATGAGGCGATGCACCCGCTGACGATTTTGGCGACCGGGCTGTATGGTGATCCGTTGCCCAATCAGAACGGAGCGCCGCTGCGGCTGGTGGTGCCGTGGAAATACGGCTTCAAATCGATCAAGTCGATCGTGCGCATCTCGCTGACGGCAGAACAGCCCGAAGCGACATGGAACATGCAGAACCCGCGCGAATACGGGTTCTATTCGAACGTGAACCCCGAGGTCGATCACCCGCGCTGGAGCCAGGCCACCGAACGGCGTGTTGGCGGCGGCCTGTTTTCCGGGCGCGAGCAGACGCTGATGTTCAACGGTTACGCCGATCAGGTCGCCAGCATGTATGAAGGCATGGACCTGTCGGTAGATTACTGAGGGCCGCCGCGCCCCGGTGAATATCGTGTATATTGTTCTTGCCGATCGGTTCGCCGCCCCTGGAGTTTGGCGCGACCCCCTTGTTGTGGATGACGAAGATGATTGATTGGATAAACCAGACCGCGCGCAAGCTGCCTGAATGGCCGCTCTATTTCATCGGCTTCATTCCGGCGGCGGTTTTGCTGTGGCTTGGCGTGAATGGCGGCCTGGGGGTGGAACCGATCAAGACGCTGGAGCAGAATCTGGGGCGGATCGCGCTGCAGTTTCTGATTGCCTCGCTGATGGTGACGCCGCTGCGCCGCTATGGGGGCCTGAACCTGCTGAAATTCCGCCGACCCCTGGGATTGCTGGGCTTTGGCTATATCTGTCTGCATCTCACCACATGGCTGGTGCTGGATATGGTGTTTCTGTGGGGACAGATCCTTGAGGATCTGACCGAGCGCCCCTTTATCATCATCGGCATGACGGTATTTCTGCTGCTGCTGCCGCTGGCGCTGACCTCGACCAGGAAATGGATCCGCCGTCTGGGCCCGCGTTGGCAGAAACTGCACCGGCTGGTCTATCTGGCGGTGCCGCTGGCCGGCATCCATTTTCTGATGCAGGAACGGGTCTGGACGGTCCAGTTGATCATCTATCTGACACTGTCCTTTGGTGTGGTTGCCATACGGGTGGTCTGGATGCGGCGGCGGGTTGCCCGGTGATTCAGCCCCGAGTCGGGCTGAATCGGGCCGCCACAGCGGTGAAACCTACCAAGTTCTGGGGATAAGCCTGTGGATAACGCAAGATGTTGATATCCGGGCCGAATCCGAGTCGCTGCGCCGCAGAGATTCATCTGATGCAGGCGCAGAAAGATCAGAAAAGTTAATCAGGTAAGCTATTGAAAAATAACAAGATAAATAGACCGCGCAGAAAAAAATCATGTTTCTGCAAAAAAGCGCTTGCGGGTCTCAGCGCCGCGGCCTAAACACCCCTCACCAGCGGCGCAGAGATGCTCCAACGGGGCGCCAGACGGGCCGCAGGGCAACGAGACGCAAGACGAAAAACACTGAGGTAAATGAAGCGGGCCGCGCTAAAGAGATTAGCGCAGTCGGTTGAATTTGTCTCTCGCTCTTTGAAATTGATAGTATCTGAAGAGATATGTGGGCGGTTTGGTTCAGTTCGATGGATCAACCTTCTGTATATCAACGCTGGTAGGGTTTCGGCCCGATGATCCAGTGTCAGCTTCACTGTTTGGACGGTTTCTTGTTTTCTTATGAAAACCTGAAGCACAACACACAGAAAAAACTGTTCGATGATGTTTCCTAGCCGGAGCATTGTTGGACGATGTGCAGAGGTTCGAACGTCAAGGATAAGCAAGCAATTGCTTTTCAACTTGAGAGTTTGATCCTGGCTCAGAACGAACGCTGGCGGCAGGCCTAACACATGCAAGTCGAGCGCTTCACTTCGGTGAGGAGCGGCGGACGGGTTAGTAACGCGTGGGAACGTACCCTTTTCTACGGAATAGCCTCGGGAAACTGAGAGTAATACCGTATACGCCCTTAGGGGGAAAGATTTATCGGAGAAGGATCGGCCCGCGTTGGATTAGGTAGTTGGTGGGGTAATGGCCTACCAAGCCTACGATCCATAGCTGGTTTGAGAGGATGATCAGCAACACTGGGACTGAGACACGGCCCAGACTCCTACGGGAGGCAGCAGTGGGGAATCTTAGACAATGGGCGCAAGCCTGATCTAGCCATGCCGCGTGAGTGATGAAGGTCTTAGGATCGTAAAGCTCTTTCGCCAGAGATGATAATGACAGTATCTGGTAAAGAAACCCCGGCTAACTCCGTGCCAGCAGCCGCGGTAATACGGAGGGGGTTAGCGTTGTTCGGAATTACTGGGCGTAAAGCGCACGTAGGCGGATTAGTAAGTTAGGGGTGAAATCCCAGGGCTCAACCCTGGAACTGCCTCTAAAACTGCTAGTCTTGAGTTCGAGAGAGGTGAGTGGAATTCCGAGTGTAGAGGTGAAATTCGTAGATATTCGGAGGAACACCAGTGGCGAAGGCGGCTCACTGGCTCGATACTGACGCTGAGGTGCGAAAGCGTGGGGAGCAAACAGGATT